>CAXNGJ010000160.1:0-4158 GCA_964201895.1 Terrimicrobiaceae bacterium | reverse complement strand
ATGCCGACGGGGACGTCGGCGTTCCGGGGTAGCGGTTTTTCCCGATGGCTTGGCAGACTCAGCTCTGCGGCGATAGGAATTTTATAATAACCACGCCGCTAATAATTAGCGATATTCCCAGAATGCTTGGGGCGTCGAGTTTCTGATTGTAAAAAAACCAGGCGACGATGCTTATGATCACTGTTCCTACGCCTGCCCAAATGGCATAGGCCGTGCCGACTTGCATGGTGCGGAGGGTCAAGGACAAGAAGTAAAATGCTGTTCCGTATCCGAATACAACAATAAGTGAGGGGATGAGGCGGGTGAAGCCTTCTGCGGCCTTGAGAAAGGAGGTGGCGATGACTTCGGCAAGGATGGCGATCGAAAGGTAGAGCCAGTGCATGAGTTGATTGTGGTCGAAGGAGAAGTCAGGCGGATTTTTTCTGTTCCTTGGCGATGAGCATGTAGAGCGAGGGGACGATGAGGAGTGTGAAGAGGGTGCCGATGGTCATTCCGCCGACGAGAACGAGGCCGATGGAATTGCGGGCGGCGGCTCCGGCGCCGGTCACGAGGATAAGCGGGAAGTGGCCGAACACGGTGGCCAGGCTGGTCATGAGGATCGGGCGGAGGCGGGTGAGGGCGGCGCTGCGGACGGCTTCGAGTTTCGAGTGGCCTTCGTGTTGCATATGGTTCGCGAATTCCACAATGAGGATGCCGTTTTTGGCGATGAGGCCGATGAGGGTCACAAGGCCAATCTGGGAGTAGATGTTCATCGTGGTCGTCCATCCATCGGTCCAAAATGGCACATCCGGTGCGGGCATTTTGAGGAAGGTGAAAATGAGGGCGCCGAACATGGCGAGGGGGACGGAGCCGAGGAGGATGATGAATGGGTCGCGGAAGCTGTTGAACTGGGCGGAGAGGACGAGAAAAATCATGACAATGGCGAGGGCGAAGGTGAAAAGGAACTTGGCAGGGCCTTCGGCGCGGAGTTGCCGGGATTCGCCGGTGTAGTCGAGGATGTAGCCTCTGGGCAGAATCTTGGCGGCTTCGTCTTCGAGGAACTTGAGGGCCTGATCGAGCGGGACGATGGCGACGCCGCTGAGTTTGACGGCGTTCATTTGCTGGAAGCGCTGGAGGTTGCGGGGCTCGACCTTGTTTTTCACGGTCGCGACGGTGGAGAGGGGAATGAGTTCGCCCTTGGGGCCACGGATGCGGATGTCGAGGAGTTGGTCCTCATTGAGGCGTCCCAGGCGGGTGATCTGTGGGATGACCTTGTAGCTGCGTCCATCCATGTTGAAGCGGTTCACAAAATTCCCGCCGGCGGCGGCGGAGAGGTCGGCACCGACTTGCGCGAGGTCGAGTCCGAGAGCCGCGACCTTGTCGCGGTCGATGACGAACTCGGCCTGTGGCCTGTCGTATTTCACGCTCACAATCGGCGGGAACGCAAACTTGCCGCTGGCCACGGCCTTGAGTTTGAGTTGCTCGACGAATTCCAGGATGCGCTCGGTATCGGCGGTGGATGCCACAACGATCTCAACCGGGAAGTCGCCGCCGCCTGGCAAGGCGGGTGGAACGACGGCAAAAGAACTCACGCCGGGCACCTTGCCGAGCCCGGCTTGAACCTCGTTTTTCATGTCGAAGACGGTCCGGTCGCGTTGCGTCCAGCTTTTCAGGCCCATGCCGGAGAAGCCTCCGAATGTTTGGGTGATCTGGAATGTGTAGGCGGTCTCAGGAAAGCTCTGGAAAACCTTGTTCACCTCAGTGGCATGGACGGTCATCTGGTCGATGGAGGCATTGGACGGCGTGTCGAGGATTCCGAAAATAACTCCCTGGTCCTCATTCGGGGCGAGTTCTTTCGGCGACTGGGTGTAGAGGAGCACAGTGAGTAGTGTGAGAATGATCCATGCGGTGTAAACGGCCGGGCGGGCGCTCAGTGTGGCATCGAGGATGCGGGCGTAGAGGGAGCGGATTTTTTCAAAGGTGGCATTGATGTGGCGTGGCAGCCAGGCATCCTCGGAGCGGGGCGTGAGGAGCTTGGAGGACATCATCGGCGAGAGCGTGAGCGCCACAATGCCGGATACGAGCACGGCCCCAGCGAGCGTGAATGCGAACTCGCGGAAGAGGGTGCCCGTGAGACCGCCTTGCAGACCGATGGGGGCATAGACGGCAGCGAGGGTGAGCGTCATGGCCACGATGGGTCCAAAGAGCTCGCGCGCGCTGAGGATGGCGGCATCAAAGGGCGACTTCCCCTCGCGCATGTGGCGCTCGACATTTTCCACCATGACGATGGCATCATCGACCACAATTCCCACACTCAGGACGATGGCCAAGAGGGTAAGCAAATTGATCGTGAAGCCAAAAATCTGCATGAGAAAAACGGCTCCGATGAGGGAAATCGGAATGGCCACCACGGGCACAAGCACGGAACGCAAGGACCCCAGGAAAAGAAAAATAACGACCACGACGATGAGGAGTGTCTCGCCGAGCGTCTTCACGACCTCCTTGATCGCGTCTTCGATATAAACGGTGCCGTCGTAGGCGATGCCCGCCTGAAGGCCGGTGGGAAGGTCTTTTTCGATTTCCTTCATCTCGCTGCGGACGCGTTTGATGACATCCAGCGAGTTGGCATTTGGCAGTGGCCAGATGCCCATGAACACGGCCGTCTCGCCGCTGAAGCGCACCTCGGTGTCGTAGTCCTCCGCGCCGAGGACGACATTGGCGATGTCCTCCAGGCGAATGAAACGCTCGCCGTCCTTGCGCACCACGAGCCGGCGGAATTCGTCGACGGAGGTGAGGTTGGTATCGGCCGTGAGATCGACTTGGATCCAGGAGCCTTTCGTCTGGCCAACGGCGGAGAGGTAGTTGTTCGCGGCGAGGGCGGCGCGGACATCCGAGGGACTCACGCCCAGCGAGGCCATGCGAACGGGGTCGAGCCAGATGCGCATGGCGAAGGTGCGGGCGCCGAGAATGTCCGCGCGCTGCACGCCGGGGAGGGCGGTGAGGCGCGGTTGGACCGAACGCACAAGGTAGTCGGTGATTTCGTTTTGCTTGAGGATGCTGGAGGTGAATCGCAAATAGGCCGAGGCGAAGCGGGAGTCTGCGGTTTCGATATTGATGACCGGCACCTCGGCTTCGGGCGGGAGGTCGCCACGAACTTGGTTCACCTTGGAACTAATCTCCGCAAGCGCCTTGTTGGCGTCGTAGTTCAGGCGCAGCCTGGCTTGGATGGTCGAGAGGCCCTGCGAACTCGTCGAGTCGATGTAGTCGATGCCGTCCGCCGCCGCGATGGCGCGCTCGAGCGGCGTGGTGATGAAGCCCCGCACGAGCTTAGCATTTGCTCCGATGTAGGCCGTGGTGACCGTGACAATGGCATTTTCGCTGCGCGGGTATTGGCGCACATTCAGCGAGCCGATGGATTGGAAGCCTGCCACGAGGATGACGAAGGTCACCACGAGGGAAAGGACCGGCTTGCGAATGAAGATATCGGTGAAATTCATGGAGCGGGTCGCCTCAATTTACTTCTCGGCGGGTGTGGGCTTGGAGGAGGAGGGGAGGCTGGATTCGCCTGCGACCACATGGGAGCCGTTGCGAAGTTTGAAGCCACCGATGGTCACGATGCGTTCACCAGCCGAGAGGCCCTCTTCGATGGCCACCAGATCGCCTTCCCGCTGACCGAGGCGAATGAATTTCTGATGCGCCTCAAGCCGGGGACTTTTTTTGCTCTCGACCTCCGTCACAACAAAAACCGAGTCGCCATAGGGGGCGAAAATCACAGCCGTGGCGGGAATGACAACGCGCTCGAATGTTCCCGGCACGAGAACCGACACGGCGACAAACATCCCTTGGCGCAGCGCGCCGTCGTGGTTTTGGAGAGTCGCTTGAAGATTGATGTTGCGCGTGGTGGCATCCACCGCTGGCTCGATGGCCGTGAGCGTGCCTTCAAACGCACGCCCTGGCAGCGCATCGGTGCTGATCTTCACCTTCATTCCCACCGAGAGGTCGCCGAGACGTTGTTGGGGCAGGGAGAAGTTCACATAGACGGGGTCGAGAGATTGAAGGGTGACAATGGGATCGCCGGGCTTGAGGAATTGTCCCTCCTGGATCTGGCGGATGCCGAGGCGGCCGGTGAATGGTGCGCGGATGGTTCTTTTTTCAACGATCGACGCGAGTTGATCCACG
>CAXNGJ010000159.1:0-4215 GCA_964201895.1 Terrimicrobiaceae bacterium | reverse complement strand
TTTTGCATATTGAATGTGACGACTCGGAAAGACATGAGAAATAATTGGATCGGGGAGGATTGCTATTCGCAGCGTGTTGGATGAAAGACAATAATCAAACCTTTTATGAGGAACTTTGATCAACTCCTTCCCGCCAATTCAAATGTGCGGGATTTTCTAAAGGCCCAGATGGCAAGAATGAAAAAAAACACCAAAGCGAGAAGGGGTTTGAACCAGATACGCGTCAATTTGTAAATGTCTCCATAGCAATCTGATCCCAGTCCTATGCATAAAAAGACCAAAATCCAGACAACAGGCGTCACGGCTTTTTCGCGAAAAAGAATCGCCGCGAAGAGCGCCACATAAGGAGAAAGAATAATGTAGGAGACTGTTTCCGTGCGGGGGTTGAAGGCCATGAGATAAGCGGCGGAGAGGGCTGTCACGAGAATGGGGGCGACTCTGGCCGGGTAGATTTTTTTCACCCTCCAGGCCAACCCGAGCGTCACAAAAGCGAAGACGGCCCGCACGGGGAACCATTGTTTATCAGGCAGATCGAAGCCAAATGTGCGAAACATGGCTGCGATGTCGTCGAAGTTATTGCCCGGTGGAATGCTGGCAACGGTGACCTGTTGTATGCACATGTGCCATTGATTCAAAACATAGTTCGGATCGTAGTGCATGAAGGAAAGGCCTGCAAAAACGAGCATTCCGAGTGGTAATCTCCACCACAGCGGGCGGTAGAGGGCACCGAGCAGCAAGAGCGGAACGAGCCCAAGGGGCTTGGCTATGACTCCGAAAATCAGCCAAGCCGCAGCCGGCCACCAGCGTTTTTCCGAAACGGCAAGAGCCGCTAAAATCATCGAGGCCGATAGGAGCATGTTGAATTGACCATTTCTTCCCGCAGTGAGCGATGCAGGCAATGCCAAGACGGTCACGAGACAAAACAAACTCGCCACGGTGGTATCGGCTCGGAAGAAGCGGCATATCCGCCAGATCGCCCAGCCAAAAAGCCCCAGAGAAAACGCGCGGTAAAAAACCTCGCCGAGGCGGAGCATGAGGGTCGGCAGGAGCGTTTCACTCAAGGGCTGCTTGTTAAACTTCTTGAGATCCTTTGGAAATTCCTGCCAGGCGAATGGCGTATAAATCAGGACCGACTGGGGAAAATAAAGAAAGCCCTTCCCTTGTAGAGAATACATGTTCTCAGAATTCCACCAATTATAGGCCGCGCGGCTGTAATGGTGCGTGATGTTGCGCTGCGCGGGCTGAAAAAAGGCCAGCACCGCTACTATGGCAAAAAAGAGCAACCAGATCCGCTTGGCGTAGGTATCGGACTTCGGACTCCAAAAAAAGGCGTTGAGTTTTTCCATCGAAAGCGGAGAGGCTCTTACGGAGACTTACAAATGCAAAGCCTCAAAATTTTGAAAACCGGAGTCGCCGGCAAAAGAAAACGCCGCCCGTTTGCACAGGCGGCGTTCTTTGTTTGATTCACTGAATCCCTGAATCGATTACTTGGTCGGAACCGTGGCAATCGTCTGAAGGATACGGCTGGCAATTTTGTAAGGGTCGCCTTGAGAATTTGGACGACGGTCCTCGAGGTAGCCTTTGTAGCCGTTGTTGACGAAGCTGTGGGGCATGCGGATCGATGCGCCGCGGTCAGCCAGGCCATAACTGAATTTGTCGATGGACTGTGTCTCGTGGAGACCTGTGAGACGGAGATGGTTGTCCGGCCCGTAAACGGCGACATGCTCGTTTTTGTATTTATCGAAGGCTGCCATGAGATTCTCGAAGTACTCCTTGCCACCAACTTCACGCAGGTGCTTGGTGGAGAAATTCGAGTGCATTCCCGAGCCATTCCAGTCGAAGTCCTTGCCGAGCGGTTTGCAATGGAAGTTCACGTCCACACCGTATTGCTCGCAGAGGCGCATGAGGATGTAGCGCGCGATCCAGACTTCGTCGGCAGCGCGCTTGGAGCCTTTGCCGAAGATTTGGAATTCCCACTGGCCCTTGGCAACCTCGGCATTGATGCCTTCGTGGTTGATGCCGGCATCGAGACAGATGTCGAGGTGCTGCTCGACGATGTCACGGGCGATGTCGCCGACCGAGTTGTAGCCCACACCGGTGTAGTAGAGGCCTTGAGGAGCGGGGAAACCTTCAGCCGGGAAGCCCAATGGGCGGCCATTTTGATAGAGAAAATACTCTTGCTCGAATCCAAACCAAGCTTCGGGATCATCCAGGATGGTCGCGCGGGCATTTGTGATGTGCGGCGTGCCGTCAGGCATCATAACTTCGCACATGACCAGAACTCCGTTCTTGCGGGTGGAGTCCGGGAAAACCGCGACAGGTTTCAGCACGCAATCGGAACTGCCGCCGGGTGCTTGGCGGGTGGAGCTGCCGTCGAAGCCCCACAAGGGAAGTTCTTCAAGCTTGGGAAAGCTGGCGAATTCCTTGATTTGAGTTTTGCTGCGGAGGTTTGCCACGGGCTCGTATCCGTCGAGCCAGATGTATTCGAGTTTGTATTTAGCCATGTTTTATTCAGGTGTATTTTTTTGAGCAGACCAGGCCGTCTGGTGTAGCTTTTTTTTGGTTTTTCCCATTTTCCCTTGCGGCAGGAAGCATAGAAGCAATCGGAGTGCCAATGTTGCCGAGAACTTTTGGCGAGCGCGATCAGAAAATAGGAGTCCACTTATGGCATACTGACCCTGAGCGAGTTAAGACCCATTTCCCGAACCAATCTGGCGTAGGTCTGCGAGGGGCGGTCACCCAGATGATCCCATTCCAGACGCTCCAAGTCGTGTTGAAAATCGACCCGATAAAGCCCGAAGCGGGGCGTGAACGATCCCCACTCGTAGTTGTCGGTGAGCGACCAATGGAGATACCCGACGAGCGGAACTCCTGCGTCGAGCATACGCCGGACCTCAATGAGGTGCGCTTCGAGATAGCCGCTGCGAGTCATCTTGTCGCGGCGCGGTTCGCCTCCGGACTCATCGATCCGGCTGCGCAGAGCCATGCCGTTTTCTGCGATGAGGACCGCCATTCCGGGGAATGCCCTGGCATAATACTCGCAGAAGGCGCTCATGCCCTCTGGCAGGAAGTGCCAGTCCCACCATTTACAGGCGAGCACATCGAGCATGTGCGCGGAGATGCTGCGGCTTTTGAACTCGAGGTCGGAAAAATCCGGCGCCCGCAAGGCATGGCTCACGAAGGGGTCGTAATAATCGAGGCCGAGGTAATCAAGCGCGCGGGCCCTCGGGGCGCGTTCGGCTTCGGTGAAGAAAAATTCAAACGCCTCGGATGTCGCCGCACGCGAGGCAAAGTAGTTTGCCAAGCGGTGCAGACCCGCCCCTGCCATGGCTGCGAGATCGGTGCGGCGCTGGAGCGCGATATGGGTGAAGTGCCGCGAGAGCGCCTCCGCTCTGGAACGAAAATAATCCGCCGCCTCAGCGGGATTGATGCCGTTTTGCCTGAGACACAGCAGGTCGAGCAGCATGTTCTCGGACCAATAGACATCGCTACAAAATGTGTTCATCGAGACCATCGGCCTTGGCCATCCGTGCGATTCATACAGATCGTGAATCGCGTTGTAGCCTCTCACATGTGCAGCCAGCATGCGGTTGTAAGCCCGCAGGCCAACGGGAATCCCCGCCTCCGGACCTCCTGGGAAATGCCGGTTCAAATAGGTATTCAGAACAAGCATGTTTGGCTCGTTGAGTGTGACATACCATTTCACGGGAAGCTGCCCGAAGTGGTCACACAGCCTGTGGTTCAACCGCTCGATAGTAAATTGTACGAACTTTTGAAAAGCCTGGGGCGTTCCGTCATCCAGCCATGCATCCACTCCCAGCCAGGCCGGATGGGTGAAATGCTGCAGCGTGACGACGGGTTCCATACCTGCCTCACGGCAGGCCGCCACGCGGTCGGCATAGGCATCCACCGCAGCCCCGTCGAACGCCGGCGCGGGGCCAGGCGTGTTTGTGAAGGATGGCTGCACACGGGCCCACTCGATGCTGAGACGAAACGCATTGAGCCCCATGCCTCGAGCCAGATCAAAGTCGGTGCGATACCTGTTCCAGAAATCCACCGCGCGTCCGGTTCGATCGACTCGGCCCGATTGCTCACAGGCTCCCCAGTTGTTGTGCGGCTCGCCCGGCCCGTTGTATCCACCCTCGCTCTGGTATCCAGAGGTCGCAACCCCGATCAGAAATGGTGTCGAATTTTCCATAAATACACTCCCCTATC
>CAXNGJ010000158.1:0-4218 GCA_964201895.1 Terrimicrobiaceae bacterium | reverse complement strand
GATGCGAAATACGAGCACTTCCGAAAAAAAGCACGTCTCACTGCAACAAAAAAACAGGAGCCCCAGCCTGAGGATGCGACCGCCGAACAGACACGCCTCATGCGGGTTGAGAAGCCAGTTCCCGTTGACACGCCAGTGCCGACTCCCTCAGCCACGCCGACCCTTCTGGCCTCTGCTCTGCCCACTCCGCCGCCCGTAGCCACCCCTTCGCCCACCCCTGCCCCATCCGCCACTCCATCGCCGTCGCCATCACCATCCGCTACCCCCACACCGTCGCCATCACCGTCGCCATCACCTGAGGCTCCAAAAGCCATCGCAGCGGCCGGTTCTAAAAACTGGCCACTCTATGAACCGGGTCGCATGCCAAGAGGCCGGCTTGTCGCACCGGGCGACCTTTCGGACATTGCGAGGAAAGGCACCAGCGGCGAGAGGATTTATCTGCAGGGCAGCTTCAATGTCACGGCTGCCGGAGGCGATCGAGCCGTGATGCGCGCCCCGCAGCGAGGCTTTGGGTCACGCACCGACAACATCCGCATCATCGTTCAATATCCGAATGGCATGACCGCACCGGCAGATGGCTCCGCAGTCTCTCGCGACGCCCGCCGTCCCTTCCAAGTCATGGAAGTCAAAGAAATCTCGGGCGGTCAGATCAATGTCTATGTCCGCGAGGTTACCAAGCCTTAACGACCGCATCCGCCAGGAAATCGAAACGCTGGGCCCCCTGCCCTTCTCCCGTTTCATGGACCTTGCGCTCTATGATCCTCTCGAGGGCTACTACACATCGGGCCGCGCTGCCGTGGGCCGCGAGGGCGATTTCTTCACGAACGTGAGCATCGGACCCGTCTTCGGCGCTGTTCTGGCAGGGCAGTTTTTGGAAATGTGGGAAGCACTTGGACGCCCGCCAGAGTTCCGACTTGTGGAGCAAGGCGCGAATGATGGCCGCCTTTCAAGCGATATCCTGAAAGCCCTGTCTGAAACCCCTCTGGCCGGGGTTCCTCTCACCATCATCGAACCAGCTTCCATTCTCCGCGAAAAACAGACCTCCACACTCGCGGGATGCGATGTCCAGTGGGTCAAGCACCCGGACGATCTGCCTCCCTTCGATGGAGTTCATTTTTCCAATGAGCTGTTCGACGCGCTGCCCTTCGACATTCTGGAGGCGCGCGCCGGTGCGTGGCATGAACTGCAGGTGCACGACGACGAAGCCGGTTTTTCCTTCAAACCAGCCCCCCATCCGATCCAGAACATGAATCTTCCACCTCGCCCTGATGGCTACCGAACGGAACTCCACCGGCACCAGCGCGACCTGATCGAAACGCTTTCCTCGCGCCTGCGCCGGGGGTTTCTCCTAGCCATCGACTATGGAATGCCGCGCGCCGATCTCCTCGCCCCGCACCGCTCGGGCGGCACGCTGGCCTGCTACGCACATCACCGCCGCGATGATGCCCCACTGAAAAATCCGGGCGGAAAAGACATCACAGCCCATGTCGATTTCACCGCCCTCGCGCAAGATGCCGCCGCATGTGGTCTCACCCTCGAGGGCTACACCGACCAACACCACTTCCTTGTCGGCGCCGCCACGGGACTCCTCAAGTCCCTGGATGGCGCCGCACCGACTCCCTCCACACTCAAAATTCTGCGAAGCCTCCGCACCCTGCTCCACCCAGAAACCATGGGAACGCAGTTCAAATCGATTCTGTTTTCAAAAAAAGCTCCATTGGCAAAACCGCTCTCCGGCTTCCAACACGCGGGCGATTGCGGGTTTCTTCTCGAGTGACACACAAAATTAAATTGACCACCTGAACACAAACGAGCACTTTTGAGCCATGGCAACATCTGTTCTTTTCAGGGCGCGCGTTCCCTCCGATCGACTCAAACGGGCCGAAAAAGTCTTTGCGCGTTTAGGAATGAAAACCAGCGACGCTTTCAACATCTTTCTGGCTCAAGTCGAACTGCGAAAAGATATGCCTTTCTCCATAACCGCAAATCCCGAACCATTGCTCACAACCGCCGAACAGGGCAAAGCATGGGAGGCAGCTCTTGGCGAGTATTGATGCCAACGCCGGGGAGGTCTGGACCGTTGATTTCGGCACTACCGCAAAGCAACGACCTGTTCTTGTTTTGGCATTTCCCCAGCCCTCTGATGCGCGCGCCCTCATAGTTGTTGTCCCCCTCACATCCCAACTTCGCGGACTGCGCGGAGAGGTTGATATTGGAAAACCCAAGTGGCTACCGAAGCATTCCGCCGTCAATGTCCAAGGATTCGCCAGCATCGACCAAAACGCCCTTCAGCGAAAACTCGGTAGACTGAACGACCACCAATTAGAGTCGGTGAAGGATGCGGTAAGGGATTTGTTGGATTTGTAGCCCGCAGCGTTTTGTGAAACGCCGAGCGCTGACGCGCAAACGCCTCGCTCTTATTTCGCAGGAGGCTCGGGCGTTTCGGCAGGCTTGTGGTCGCCACCGACGAAGTATTTTTCGACGAGGTAGAAGCAGGCCGGGATGAGGAAGATCGAGAGGAAGGTGGCTGCGAGCATGCCTCCGATGACCGTTGTGCCCAGGACTTGGCGGCTCACGGCACCTGATCCGCTGGCGAGCGCAAGCGGGACGGTGCCGAGGATGAAGGCAAAGGCGGTCATGAGGATCGGACGCAGGCGCAGTCTTGCACCGGCGAGCGTGGCTTCGAAGAGAGGCTTCCCTTTTTCGTATTCATCCTTGGCGAATTCCACGATGAGAATGGCATTCTTTGCTGCAAGGCCGATGAGCATGACAAGGCCGATCTGCGCGTAGAGGTTGTTCTGCATGCCACGCATCGAGAGTCCGGCGAAGGCTCCAAAAACGGCGACAGGCGTTGTGAACAAAACACTGAAAGGCAGACTCCAGCTCTCGTATTGCGCAGCGAGGATGAGGAAGACGAAGAGCAGCGAGAGACCAAAAATCGCGCTTGGCGGCACGCCTTGGGCGGCCTGGTTTTCCTGATACGACATGCCGAAGTAGTCGTACCCCATGCCGGCAGGCATGGTTTCGCGGAAGACCTCCTCCATGGCGCGCATGGCCTGTGCCGTGGAGTATCCCGGGGCGACGGCAGCATTAATCTGCGAGCAGCGGAACATGTTGTAGCGCATCGTGAATTCGGGACCAAAGGACTCCGAGGCCGTGATGAAGGAGTTCACCGGCACGGGTTCCTTTTTATTGTTGGAAATATAAAACATCCCCAGGTTGTCGAGATCGGTTCGGTATTCGCCCTCCGCCTGCACATAGACCTGCCACTGGAGGCCGAAGCGGTTGAAATAATTCACAAAGTAACCGCCGAGGAATGTCTGAACGGTCTGGTAGGCGTCCGAGAGGCTTACGCCCTGAATCATGGCCTGCGCTTCGTCCACCGAGAGATGGATCTGCGGCACATCCCAGAGCGATGTGGTGAAGAGGGTGGTCAATTCCGGGCGGGCCTTGAGGGCGGCCATGAATTTCTGGGTATTTGAAGCGATGAACTCCACAGGCCCGCCGGTGCGGTCCTCAAGGATGAAGGTGACGCCGCCAGCCGTGCCGATGCCGGGAATCGCGGGCGGCGGGAACGCGAAAGCAGCCGTGGGATTTGCGAGTGCGGCGAGTTCCTTGTTGATATTTGCTTGGATGGCATCGACCTGAAGTTCCGGCGTCTTGCGTTTGGCCCACTCCTCAAGGGTGATGAAAAAGAACCCCGTGTAGGTGCTTGTGACAGTGCTCAGGAGGTTGAAGCCGATGATCGAGGTCACATACTGGACGCCTGGAGTCTTTAAAAGAATCTGCTCGATGCGCTCGGAGGCCTCGGTGGTTTGTTGGAGCGAGGAGGCGCGCGGAAGCTGCACGACGCCGAAGAGGTAGCCTTGATCCTCCTCGGGGATGAATGCGGTCGGCATGGTGCCACCGATCCCGCCGGCTCCCAGCGTGAGTCCGACAAGGAGAATGACAGCAATCCCCAGCTTGCGGATCAGGCCCCGGCAGATGGTGACATAGCCGTTCGTGGCGGTGTCGAACATTTTATTGAAGCCTCGGAAGAAGGCCCCGAGTGGTCCTCTCGCCTCCTTGCGCGGGCGCAGCAGAAGAGCACCCAGAGCGGGACTGAGCGAGAGGGCGTTGAAGGCCGAGATGAGGACCGACACGGCCATAGTTACAGCGAACTGTTGATACATCGCGCCAGTGATGCCGGGAATAAAGACAGTCGGGATGAAAACCGCC
>CAXNGJ010000157.1:0-4220 GCA_964201895.1 Terrimicrobiaceae bacterium | reverse complement strand
CTTGTGGTCGCGAGCGAGGCCGGCTCGCCGCGCAAGAGCAATGGCAATTCCACATTTTCCCGAACTGTCATGGCAGGGAGGAGGTTGAAAAATTGAAAGACAATACCGAGCGTATGGCGACGGTAGCGGGTGAGCGCGGCCTCATCTGCATCGTGCAAGGGAATGCCAGCAACACGAATCTCACCCGATGTCGGGTGGTCAAGCCCGCCAAGGAGATTGAGCAGCGTACTTTTTCCACACCCGCTGGGGCCGGTGATCGTAGCAAAAGCACCAGAATCGAGATCAAGCGAGACGCCATCCAATGCACGAACCTCACCGATCCCGGAGGAATAAATGCGAGTGACATTTTGCAGTGAGACCATGGGCCGGTCATACTCGACATCTCATGCTCGTGGATCAAGAAGAGTTCCGGATTATCGGCGAGACTCCCGACCTTTTGGTTGTGGACAAGCCAGCGGGCCTCCTCGTGCACCCCAGCAAGCCCGATGGAACGCGCACTCTTTGGGACGGCTTGAGAGAGCTTCTTTGCTATGAAATCGCCAATTCGGGACAAGTCTCGTTGATCAACCGTCTCGACCGCGAGACAAGTGGATTGGTATTGGTCGCAAAACACGCCGCAGCCGCACGGCGAGCGGCCATCGCGATGCAAGAAGGAAAGATAAAAAAGACCTATCTGACCATCCTGTGCGGGCACCCAAGCGCGGAATGTTTTTCCATTGATGCGACAATCATCAGACAGGGTGAAGTTGGGCCAACGAAAATTCATCTCAAGCGGATGGTCCACCCTGCAGGAGCCCACGCTAAAACGCATTTTCGAGTATTGAAAAATATCGAAAACGCGGCGGGGCGTTTTTCAATGGTCGAGGCGCAACCTGTCACCGGGCGCACCCACCAGATTCGAGTTCACGCCTCCCATGCCGGTCACCCCGTGGTGGGAGACAAAATCTATGGCCCTTCAGAGGATTGCTATCTTGAGTTTATCCAAACCGGCTGGACCCTCGCTCTGGAGAAACGGCTGTTTTTGAAACGGCATGCTTTGCAGTCCGCCGGCCTAAAAATCGAATGGGATGGCGTGCCGATGGAATGGAAAACAGGTTGGGCGGAAGATTTGAAAAAATTTGCGGGAAATGTTGAAAATGATTCAGAAGAAGGTTTATTATGCTTCATATGAGAAGAGCGCTTTACAGCCCACGAATCATCGAGCAATTCCTACCGAAAAACGGCAACGTTTTGAATGACGAGATGCCATCTAGCCCAATTGTAGAGCAGCTAAGGCATGGTTTTCTTTATGATGAATTCGAGGTGCTCCGACGTTGGCTTGATGTGAGTGAGGAGCAATTAGCAAATTGGCTCGATGTTTCAAGAGCAACACTCCATCGTCGCAAAAAGACAGGTCATTTTGATAAGAACGAAAGCGATCGTATCGCTCGACTTGCGAGGGTTTTTGGAAAAGCTTTTGAACTTTTCGGATCAGAAGAAGCCGCCCGCGAGTGGCTGAAATCTCCCGCGCACGCGATGCGAGGCGAGACGCCCATCGCTTTTTGCGATACGGAGGTCGGAGCCAGAATGGTGGAGGACCTTATTGGGCAGATCGACCATGGAGTCTTCGCCTGAGGGTTTCTTATGCTTCGAGCCTATCGCATTGTGAACCACAAATGGCGAACCTCCGCCCTCGATGGTGAAGGCGCTCGCTTGCATAGAGGGCGCTGGAATCATCCCGGCCATTCCTGTGTCTATCTTGCCAGCTCCCGGGCACTTGCCGCCTTGGAATTGCTCGTCCATCTCACCCCAAAAACAAAGTGTGTGCGTTTTAGTTTTCTGGAGCTGAATTTGGGTTCTTTATCAATTGAAAAAATTGCAATACTGCCTCGCGGTTGGGATGAGACTCTGCCATCCGGCGCAACCCGCGAGGCCGGGACTGAATGGCTTCGCTCCAAACGTTCCGCCATTTTGCAGGTGCCATCGGTTTTGATACAGGAGGAGCCGAACTACCTTCTGAATCCCAGCCATCCGGAGTGTGAAAATGTATTCCCCATTGCAGCGCGCGACTTCTTTTTCGACCCCCGATTGAAGCAACACCTTGGGAGCGCCTATCTCTGAGCGCCATTACAAGCCCTTGCGGACAGAAGCAACCCCTCCGCCTTGTGCCAGGTTTCCTCCCATTCCTTCTCCCCTATGGAATCCGCTACGATGCCGGCTCCCACATGGAAATGAGAGCGCGTCGGCTCAAAAACCGCAGTCCTGATAGCAATCGAAAAACGACTCTCACCATTGTAACCAAAGTAGCCGATTGCTCCGGTGTAGATGCCGCGTGGATGCACTTCGAGCGCCCGAATGATCTCCATGGCGCGTTTTTTTGGAGCACCCGAAATCGACCCGCCGGGGAAACACTCGCGCAATGCCGCAACATGGCTCACCTCGGATCGCAATTCTCCTGAAATGGTAGAGACGAGATGAAAAACTTGCTCGTAACTTTCCAGGCGGAGCAACTCCGGCACGTGAACTGTGCCATAGCGGCAAACGCGGCCAAGATCGTTGCGCTCAAGGTCGGTAATCATTACCAACTCCGCGATTTCTTTTGAGGATGTCAGTAACTCCTGCGAACTCAATCTATCCCCCGCCTGATCAGCGTTTCGAGGCCGTGTGCCCTTGATAGGCCTAGTTTGAATATGCCTACCCGACATATTCAAAAAACTCTCCGGCGAAGCCGAGGCGATTTGTAGATCTCCGCAGTCCAAAAACGCCGCATGTGGAGCGGGAGAATGTGTCCTCAGCATCTCATAAAAAGCCCACGGGTCCGCCCCTCCAGCAGCAACGAAGGGGTGGCTCAAACAGACTTGATAAATGTCGCCAGCAGCAATGAACTCCTGCGCAGAATCGACCATCCCTATAAACTCATCCCTGCCAAGCAGCGGCTTGAAATCAAGATTTGTAGAGACCGAAGGATTTGAATACCCCACAAATTTTTCCGGGCGGAGGATCCACTCCTCGGCATCATGCGAATAAACATGAAGCCGATCATAAAATGAAAAATAGAAGTCTCCGTCGTATCCAATCCAACCGATTGCGGCTCCATCGGGAATTCCTGAGACCCCATTGTTTCGACGACGACGCTCCAACTCCTGTTCGAGCATCTCCCAATCCCGACCACGCAACACAAGATCCGGCTTGCAGGCCAGGACCGAAAGAGAGCCATCGCCGGGGAGGGCGGAATCCAAAAAAACAAAGCCCGGCTCCTGCTTCATCGCCCGGGCGGCCTCCACAGGTCCCTCGGCTGGGTAACGCGTCTTTGGATTCATGCTCTTGCCAAGTCATCCCAAAATTGCTCTGATTTCAAGTCTGCCGCCCGCGCCATGCTTCTCAAGCGATTCATCACTTCCCTTTTTATTGTCTCCACGCTCACCTGCCCAGCCATGGCTCAAGACGCCTCGACGGTGGAGGCTCAAGCAATCCCCGCCCCGCAGGTCACTCCTAGCGATCAGGATTTTATCAACCTGCCGAACGATCCCGCGGCTCCAACTACGGACATCATTTCCGAAACGCAGATTTCTTTAACGGGAGAGGCCTTGCCTGCAACAGAGTCTGACAAGGATTATGTGGATCCGAACCAGCTCATGCCCACGGACAGTGCACCCGCTCCTATTGACCCACGCACGCTCGCAGCATCCGGTGAAGAGCAGGAGCGCAAGGTCAAAATCCGTTACCAACAGGTGAGAGCAAAAGCCGAGCAGGATTCCGACGTTTCAAGCCTCCTCGCCAAAGCCAAAACAGCGAGCACATTTGAAGGCGAACGCGCGGCCTATCGTAAATACTACGAATTACTCTTCAAAAAAATGAGGAAACTAGACAGTTCGCTTTCTAAAAAGTGCGACCTCATGGAAAAGACCTATCTCACGCGACTCGCGCAAACGCGTGTGGAGCCGACAATCCCCCTCGAACCTCCCCCGAAGCCAGAACCTCTCGCCAACCAACCCTAAATCCCTCACATCTCACACCAAAGCCGTTGCCTGACATCCCATGACTCTTTCCAGCAATCCGGAAATGAAAATCTTCACAGGCAACGCCAATCCGGCGCTGGCCCGCGATATCTGCACCTACATCGGAGTTCCGCTTGGAGACGCCACAGTGACTTCCTTCCCCGATGGTGAGACTTTTGTAAAAATCAACGACAACATTCGAGGCCGGGATGTTTTCATCATTCAGCCCACGTGCCCGCCGAC
>CAXNGJ010000156.1:0-4226 GCA_964201895.1 Terrimicrobiaceae bacterium | reverse complement strand
GGAACGAGCCATCGCGTGGCAATTCCACAAGCCAGCTCCAAAACGAGCCGGTTGCGGAGGTCGGCTTCAAGACAGGTTCGGCGGTGGCGTTCATCGAAGACCTACGAGTTTATCCATGCCGCGCAGGCCGACAACGAAAGAAAGAACTTTACCCGCCACGCGCTCCCGCAATGATTTCCCGCTCATGAGCGAGAAACAACAAACGGCCGTCTCTCCGAGGCGGGAAGAGGATTTTCCGGAATGGTATCAACAGGTCATCCGCGCGGCGGATCTGGCCGAGAACTCGGAGGTTAGGGGCTGCATGGTCATCAAGCCTTGGGGCTACGCCCTGTGGGAGCGCATGCAGGCTGTGCTGGACGGCATGTTCAAAGCCACCGGACACAAGAACGCGTATTTTCCGCTCTTCATCCCGCTCAGCTATCTTGAGAAAGAAGCCGCCCATGTGGAGGGCTTCGCCAAGGAATGCGCAGTCGTAACCCATCACCGGCTTGAACTCCGCGATGGCAAACTCGTGCCCGCCGGCGAACTCACCGAGCCATTGGTCGTGCGTCCGACCTCCGAGACCATCATCGGTGCCGCCTATGCGCGCTGGGTGAAATCCTGGCGCGACCTCCCGATCCTTCTTAACCAGTGGGCCAATGTCGTCCGCTGGGAAATGCGACCCCGCCTCTTTCTCCGCACTGCCGAGTTTCTTTGGCAGGAGGGTCACACGGCCCACGAAACGCGCGCCGAGGCGGAGGAGGAAACGATGAAAATGCTTCGCGTTTACGAGACCTTTGCGCGCGACTTTCTCGCCGTGCCGGTTCTCTGCGGCGAGAAGAGCGAAGGCGAGCGCTTCCCAGGGGCCGAGCGCACCTATTGCATCGAAGCGATGGTGCAAGATCGCAAGGCCATCCAGGCCGGAACCTCGCACTTCCTTGGTCAGAATTTCTCCAAAGCCGCCGGCATTCAATTCCAATCCCGCGAGGGTCAACTCGAGCACGCCTGGACGACCAGTTGGGGCGTGAGCACGCGGCTCATCGGAACTCTCATCATGATGCACTCGGACGACGATGGACTCGTTGTCCCGCCACGCATCGCCGCCACGCATGTCGTGATTGTGCCGATCACGCCCAAGGAGGACAGCAAAGCCGCGATCCTTGAAGCCGCTGAAAATCTCGCCTCCAGCCTGCGCTCGGTGGCTTTTCACGGGGCTCCGCTGGGCGTGGAGGTCGATTCCCGCGACCTCGGTGGCGGTGTCAAAAACTGGGAGTGGATCAAAAAAGGTGTGCCAATCCGCATCGAGATCGGTCCGCGCGACCTCGCGCAGGGAACCGCAGCCGTCGCCCGCCGCGACAAGGGGCCGAAGGAAAAGGAATTTCTCCCGCTGGCGGAGATCCCGCAGCGCGCCACGGCAATGCTTGAGGAAATCCAGGCCACGCTCCTCCAGCGCGCCACCGAGTTCCGCGACGCCAACATGGTGCGGATCGATACGAAGGAGGACTTTTACAAATTCTTCACACCGCAAAATGCCGCGAAACCTGAAATCCATGGCGGCTTCGCCCTCACCCACTGGAACGGCAGCACCAAGATCGAGGAACAAATCAAAACCGATCTCAAAGTGACCATTCGCTGCATTCCCTTCGATGAATCACCGGAGCCCGGCACCTGCCCATTCAGCGGTGAACCCAGCCGCCAGCGCGTGGTCTGGGCGAAATCGTATTGAGCTATCTCAGGCTTCGCCGGTGGAGGTGATCTCCTCCGGCGGAGCAGCTTCAAGCGTAGGCTCTGGAGCAACCGGAGGCTTGATGCGGCACTCACCGACATGGATGCCGCCTTTTTCGACAACCATGGCGCGGGAGGTCACTGGTCCCTCGAGAATCCCACCGCTCAGGATTTGAATGATGCCGTTGCATTGGATGGGAGCGCGCAGCGTGCCTTGGATCGTGATGCGGTCGGCCTCCAGCGGTTGGGAGCACTCGATGGTGGCTCTTTTTTCCACCAGAATCGAGTCCGCCGTGATCCGCCCCGTGCAGGGTTTTTGCATGTTCAGGCGAACCTCGCCTTCGCAGCGCAGATGGCCATTGAATGCGCCCTCGATGCGCGCCGATCCACAGATGATCCAAGGATTTGAAAGCGAGCCCTTGGCTCCAATTTTCAGCAGTCCACGGGTATCAACAGCCCGCGACGAGTGCGCGGTGATATTCACCTCGATCAACTCGATTGGAGCGTAGCAACCCGGGCAGATCGTGCTCTGCGCTTTCTGTGATACTTGATGGGTGCGGCCGCATTTCAGGCAATGAACCGGCTTGCCGGCTTCCAGTTTTTTTCCGGCAAAGGAAGGAAGTTCCGTGACTCCAGACGAGCGCACGCCTTCAGCGGCGGCCAAATAGTGGGCTCCGCAGGAACGGCAGTTTGTGGATATGAGGTGGGGAGGCTCAAGTTGCACAAAACCGCAGACCGGACACCGGAATGGTGACTTCGGCGGTGGGGTTGGCATTTGGCCTTAGGCCGCGTCCTCTGTGATCGAGGGTTTGGGAGCGATGCCGCGGGATGCGTTCTTCGAGGGGGTCACCTCAGAGTGGCCGATGAAGGTCGCGCCTTCTTCGATGATGATACGCATCGCCTTGAGGTCGCCGAGGAGTTCGGCGTTGGACTTCAATTCGCAGCGCTCTTGGACGGTCACATTGCCGTTCACGGTGCCGTGGATGATGACGGTCTTCGTGCGGACATCTCCTTTGATCACGGCGTTTTTGCCAAGGGTGAGAACGCCTTCGGAGATGATTTCGCCGTCGAGTTTGCCGTCGAAAATCATTTCGCTGTCGAATTTCAAAGTTCCTGTCAGCTCAACATCACTGGTGAGGATGTTTTTGGATGTGGAGGGTTCCGAGACGAGAGAAGTGATGTTGTTGAGGTTCATGTTGTCATTCAGGCTACACACTTTTCCGCGCGTCGGTCAATGCCATGAACATTCGAAAAGCAGGGCTGTTTTTTGAATGCGTCGGCGAAAGTTGTTTATTGACGCATGGCGCGGCGAACCGATACTTTGCCCCGCTCGCGCGACTGCGTGGCACAGAAAACAAAACAATTCTTTTTCATGGAAACAGCGACCAGACTTCAACAACTCACACCATCCCTCACTCTTGCCGTTGACAGCAAGGCCAAGGCCATGAAAGCCGAAGGCATCGAAGTTTACGGCTTCGGCGCTGGAGAGCCCGACATGGACACTCCGGAGCATATCAAGGCGGCCGCCATCAAGGCCCTCCAGGATGGTCGCACCAAATACACTCCCAGCTCCGGCATTCCTGAGCTGCGTCAGGCAATTTCCCAAAAATTTCTCAAAGACAACGGCCTCGATTATAAGCCGAGCCAAGTGGTTGTCAGCAGCGGAGCCAAGCACTCGTGTTTCAATGCCATTGCCGCCGTCGTGAATGAAGGCGACGAAGTGATCATTCCCGCTCCCTACTGGCTGAGCTATCCCGAGATGGTTCGCCTCGTCGGTGGTGAACCCGTTTTTGTCCAAACCACCCAGGAAAACAACTGGAAGATCACTCCCGAGGATTTCGAAAACGCGATGTCGCCGCGGACGAAGATGATCATCATCAACTCTCCAGGCAACCCGACCGGCTCGATCTACACCCGTGAGGAACTCAAGGCCCTTGCCGAAGTAGCAGCTGAAGAAGACATCTTCATCCTCTCCGACGAAATTTACGAAAAACTCACTTACGATGGTGCCGAGCATATCAGCATCGCCTCGATCTCTCCGGAAGCTTATGACCTCACGATCACGGTCAATGGCTTCAGCAAAGCCTATTCGATGACCGGATGGCGCCTCGGCTATCTGGCAGCGCCAGAGCCAATCGCCCGCGCGATTGATTCCATGCAGAGCCACATGACTTCGAACCCTTGCTCATTTGCTCAATACGGTGGCCTTGCGGCCCTCACAGGTGATCAGCAATGCGTGAGCGATATGCGTGATGAATTCGACATCCGTCGCCAATACATGTTCGAGCGCCTCACACAGATTTCCGGCATCTCAGCCGTCCGTCCACAGGGTGCATTCTATGTTTTGGCAAACATCAGCGCTCTCGGCCTGAAATCCCAAAACTTTGCCGACCGCCTTCTAACGAAAGCTAATGTGGCCATCGTTCCTGGAATCGCATTTGGTGACGACCGAACGGTGCGTCTCAGCTACGCAACGAGCCTCGATGTCATCAAATCCGGCCTCGATCGCATCGAAGAGTTCT
>CAXNGJ010000155.1:0-4236 GCA_964201895.1 Terrimicrobiaceae bacterium | reverse complement strand
CTGTGGGGCCGTTTCTTTGTTTCGCAATGATGAGAGTGGCCTTGCCGGCGGCCTCTTTTTTCGCCTCCTCGTCTTCGGCGTAATATTTGTCGCGGATGAGGAGCCCGACGATGTCGGCGTCCTGCTCGATGGTTCCAGATTCGCGGAGGTCGCTGAGGCGGGGTCGCCCGGCGCTGGCCCCGGTGCGCTGCTCGGGATTTCGGTTCAGCTGGGCGAGGACGATGACGGGGAGTTTGAGTTCCTTGGCGAGAGCTTTGATGCCGTAGGAGATTTCTTGGATTTCGATCTGGCGGTTCTCTTGGGCGCGGCGGGAACCGGATCGCAGAAGCTGGAGGTAATCGATGACGATGAGTTGGATTTTTTCGCGGTTGTGGAGGCGGCGGGCCTTGGCGCGGAGTTCCAAAATGCTGAGGCCGGGGGTGTCATCGACAAAGATTTTTGCCTTGGAGAGCTGGCCAGCGATGTTGATGAGATTCGTCATTTCGCGATTGGCGATGAAGCCGTCGCGGAGCTTGGAGCCGTTCACCCTCGCCCTGGAGCAGAGAAGTCGCTGCACGAGCTGCTGGGCGCCCATTTCCAGGGAAAAAACAGCGACGGGCTTGCCGGCATCGATCGCGACATGTTCGGCGATATTCATGGCGAGGGCGGTTTTGCCCATCGAGGGACGCGCGGCGATGACGAACATCTCCCCCTCATGCATGCCACTCGTCATGCGGTCGAGTTCGTGAAATCCGGTCGGGAGGCCGGTGATGCCGCCTCCGGAGCGCGAGAGCTTCTCGATATTGTCGATGGCGTCGCTCACCATCTGCTTCATGGTGGGCATGATGGATTGGAAGCGCTGCTCGCCAATCTCGAGCACGCGGGCCTCGACCTCGTCGAGGAGGATTCTCACATCACCCTGCTCGTCGTGGGCGCGGGCGACATACTCGGTGCAGGTCGTAATGACGCGGCGGAGGAGATATTTTTCGAGAATGATCTCGCGGTAGTAATCAGCATTTGCCGCCGTCGGGACGAAAGTAAAAAGCTCGGTGATGGCGACCGCGCCGCCGACCTCGTCGAGCATGTGCCGGTCCTCGAGAGTCTGGGTGAGCGCGATGAGGTCGATCGGCTTTCCGCCATTTCGCATCTCGACCAGGAGCTCGAAAATTTTCTGGTGGGCAGGCAGATGGAAGTGACGCGCCTCCATCTGGGCCATGGTGTCGTCCAACGCCGTGGCGGAATGCAGGATCGAGCCGAGGAGCCCCTTCTCGGCATCGAGACTCTGCGGTAGCGGACGACGGGCATCTGGAAGATAGGCTGCTCCGCGCTGCTGGTAATCGGGCTTCTTTTTCCCGCGACCCTTGCCTGCCGCATCGCCATTTGGAGCGGGCGCGCCGGCGTTTTGTTCAGGAGTGGAAGACATGGGCGATCAGGAAAGATTAAAGAGATTCAGAAAAAGAATGAGGCCGGACGGAAAGATAACTTCCACGCACGGCCTCATGGTTGATTCAAAAAGAATTCGTGGGGCTGAAAAATCAGGCCTCGGTGGTGACTTTACGTCGATATTTTTTTTCAGGAGCCGCCTCTGTCGATTCCTCGACTGCGGGAGCGTTCACCTTGACCTCGATCTTGAGGTTGGCCGTGACATCAGGGTGGAGCTTGACAGCAACAGTGTGGTCGCCGCTTTCCTTGATGGCCTTCTCAAGAAGGACAGCGTGCTTGGGAAGGTCTTCGAGTTTGAGATCGGCAACGATGCGGTCGTGGATGTCTTTGGCAGTGACGGAACCGAAGGCCTTGCCAGTTGCGCCGGCATCCAGCGTGAAGCTGATCGAGAGTTTGTTGATCTTGGAAGCGATTTCCTCGGCAGCGGTCACTTCGCGGGCCTCGCGCTCGGCGCGCTTGGCTTTGAGATGGTTGATCTGACGGAGGGATCCGGCAGTGATTTCAAGGGCTTTGCCTTGAGGATAGAGAAAGTTGCGGGCGAAGCCACGGCGGACTTTGACGATGTCGGCCTCTGCGCCGAGCTTGGGAATATTTGCGGTAAGAATGACTTCTGTGAATGCCATAGGATCAATTTTGTGAACGGAGGTGAGAAACTATCGGGTGCGGTAAGGATGTCAAGAAACCGAAGGCTTTATTTTCAGGGCCATCGTTTCCAAACGGGTGGCCAGTTCCTCCGCCTGAGCCTGAAGCATCCGCAGGGAGCCATCATTCCAAATGACAAAATCCGACGGAGCGATTTTTTGCGCGTTGCCCCACTGCGAGGCCACGATTTGCTCCACCTGGGCCAGCGTGAGGCCTCTCGACATGGCACGCTGGGTTTGAATTTCCAGAGAACAGGCGACAGTCACTATGAGATCGAATCCGGACGAGGCGTCGGTTTCAAAAAGGAGAGGGATATCCACAAGCAGATCGCGCCCCTCGGCTCGCGCATCCTCAGCCAGAGCCTGCCTCCGGGCACGAACGAGGGGATGCAGAATCGCTTCGAGTCGGGCTTTCGCTGCAGGATCTGAAAAAACAAGCTCCCGAATGGCGGCGCGATCCGGCATTCCATCTACTCGATATGCCGCGGGAAGGATTTCACGAATCACGGCTTCGCGCACAGAGGGATCGGAATCGAGAAGTTCCCGGGCACAGGCGTCGGAATCGAAAATCCACGCGCCACGACTTTCAGCCAAAGCGCGACTGAAAGTCGATTTGCCAGAGGCAATGCCGCCAGTGATGCCGATTATTGCCATAGAGTTTGGAACATTGATCTCCTCATACCACTCAACTCAACTCAACGCATCGCCAGCCACGCCGGGGTTTCGTATTTGCCGGAGGCAAGTTTATCGATGGCTGGCTGAAGTGAGGCAGCTTTTTCAAAGTGGGAAACTTCCGCTGCAAGCGAGTTGGCAATTTCAGCCGGGGCAACGGCCGACAGATGAAGCGAACCTTGATAAAGAACGCCTGCTTTCGAGCGCCGGAGCGCTCCGCCGCAGATTTTTGAGGCACCAGCGATGATGTCAAAAGCCACGGGACTCTCAAAACAAACAGGCCCGCACCGGCATTCCTCCGGAAGCACCAAGCGCGCATCCGGGAGGTATTTTTGAATCGCTGGAAGCAGGCCCTGGTGAATCGCACAGTAAATTTCCCGCGAGCTGCCAGATGCCGCCGCTTCCGAAGCGGGAATCGCAAGCGCCAGAGTGACATCGCTGCCGTGAAAAACCATCCCTCCCCCACTCCATCGACGCATGACGGGCAATCTGCGCGCCAAAGGATCAACCGCCGCAAGCCTCTGCGCATAGCCGAATGTCACCGCAGGCGCAGCCCAGCGATAAACTCGCAAAACCGGCATCTCGCAAGAGTTCAAGATCGCCTCGTCGCACGCCATCTGCCCGGCAGGTGTGCGCGGCGAGGAATCCTCCCAGAGCTGAAGACGACTGAATATATTTGGCATCGGGCCTGATTTGAAAAAATGAAATGCGCCTTCTACTTGTCGGCGACTGACTCCATGTTTAGGCTCCGCATCCATGGCAAAGCAAGCACTCGGCAAGGGCCTCGGCGCACTCATCAACAAGCGCGTGGCCAGTCCGGCCCCAATTGAAGAACACGGCGAGAGAATTCAAAGACTCCCGCTCGCAAGCATCTGTCCCAGCCCGCTGCAACCGCGCATGGATTTTTCCTCGGATCAATTGCACGAACTAGTCGAAAGCATCCGGGAGCGCGGCATCATCCAACCCCTCATCGTCCGTCAGGCAAATGGAGTCTATGAACTCATCGCCGGCGAGCGCCGCTGGCGGGCCGCAAAAGAAGTCGCTCTCGCGGATGTCCCCGTCATCGTTCGCGAGGCCAGCGACCGCGAGGTATTAGAACTCGCCCTCATCGAAAATCTCCAGCGCGAAGGTCTGAACCCGATCGAAGAGGCCGCCGCCTATGCCCGGCTTCACCAAGAATTCAGCCTTACGCAGGAGGAAATCTCCCGCCGCGTCGGCAAAAGCCGGGCCTCGGTCGCGAATGCCATGCGACTGCTCGACTTGGAGTCCGATGCACAATCCCTCCTTAAACACGGCCGAATTTCCGTGGGACATGCCAAAGTCCTCCTCTCGCTGAAAAACCACAACGAACAGAAATGGCTCGCCGACCAGATCGTGAGAGGAACCCTCTCCGTGCGAGTCGCGGAAAAAATGGCCGCGCAAAAGTTGGCGGATACCGGCATCACCCGGCCACGCCGCAACGGCACTGGAGTGACCACCGAGCCCGCTCCCGCCATTCAAC
>CAXNGJ010000154.1:0-4246 GCA_964201895.1 Terrimicrobiaceae bacterium | reverse complement strand
AGGCCGCCAGTATCGCAGAGTCCGAGGCGCGGGAGTGGATTGCATTGGTCGGATTGTCGAAGTTTGAGAATTCCTACCCGCACCAACTTTCGGGAGGTATGAAACAACGCGTCGCCATCGCGCGGGCGCTCGCGAACCGACCTCGCATTTTGCTCATGGACGAGCCTTTTGGTGCGTTGGACGCCCAGACACGATCGCAAATGCAGGCTTATCTTCTGCAAATCTGGAAAAACTTGGATATCACGATCCTGTTTATCACGCACGACCTTGACGAGGCGGTTTACCTCTCGGACCGAATTCTGGTTCTTGGAACCAATCCCAGCAGGGTCGTGGAGTGCATTGAAAATCCCGTTCCGCGCCCACGCGACCGAGCCCAGATCGACTCGGAGGCATTCAAGGCAACGCGTTCAAGATTGGAAAATCTCATCCATCCACCTCAGGAGGAGGTTATGGAACAGATTCCGATTCCCCGCATGACCACCATTGGCGACGATGTCGAATAGGATTCAATCACTCGAGTTGGCGCTGATGACCTGGCCGCAAATCCGCGCGCTCCAAAGCGAGTGCTCAATGATCTTGTTGCCGCTGGGCGCAACCGAGCAGCACGGGCCTGCGCTGCCGATCTCCACGGACACGATCATCGCGGAAGCCCTGTGCCGCGAAGTCAGTCGACGCACTGGGGTTCCGTTCGCTCCAGCCCTTTCGCTGACATCCTCCGGCGCCCACACCACCAAATGGCCAGGCACCTTTTCCATGGCCCCTTTGACTTTTATCCAATCATTGGTGCAATGGGCGCGCTGGGCAGAGGCGACGGGATGGAAAAAAATTCTTTTTGTGAACGCCCATGCTGGGAACCACGCGCCCCTCCGCGTGGCCGTGGATCAAATCCGCTTGGAACTTCTTGGCAAAATCCAAGTGGGCCTCGTCGACACCTTCACTCTGACCCCAGAGATTGCGGCGCGATTTACCAGTGATGCCAACGACCTTCATGCCAACAAGGCCGAGTCCGATCTCATCCTGCATCTCGCTCCGGATTGCGTGGACGCAAGCGCCTTTCTGCTTGCCGACGATCCCGACCGCACGGAAGGCCTCGTTTTCAGCTACCCGGTTTCCCAGACCAGCCTCAATGGGACAACCGGAACACCATCCGGGGGACGCGCTGAAGACGGCTGCCAGCTCTTTGAAATGATGTGCGAGGCGCTGACGCGTATCACTTGCTCCGGCCTCTCTGAAACCCCTCCCTTGCCTGAGAGCGAGTGGAGAGGAACTCCAGAGCACTTTTTTTAGCTTATGAAAACAAAAAACACCATCGAGATGGCGGCAGACCTCGCTGCCAAGGGCGTCAAATACTGTATCGGAGCCTATCCCGACATACACGGAATCCCGAAAGGAAAAGTCGTGCCGATCGCCCACTTTGAAGATTTTGCCGCAGGATCCGAACTTTACACCGGCTATGCGCTGGACGGTCTCGGCCAGAGTCCCAACGACGATGAAATCAATTCGGTTCCCGACCTCGAGCGTGGATTCCAGTTGCCTTGGAACCCAGAGATCGCCTGGTTCCCGGCGGACAACACATTTCATGGAGAACCCTATGAGATCAGCACACGGGTCGCCCTGAAGAAGCAACTCGCGGCGGCAGCCTCGATGGGATTCGGATTCAACCTCGGCATCGAATGCGAGGTCTTCGTGGTAAAGCTCAACGAACGCGGACAACTCGAGATTCCCAACCCAGACGACGATCTGGTTAAGGCGTGTTACGATGTGAAAAGATTCCTTGATCGCTACCAGTGGATCGACAAGGTCGGAACAGCCATCAACGGCCTTGGCTGGGACCTTTATTCAGTCGACCACGAAGACGCCAATTCCCAGTTTGAATTCGATTTCAAATACGCCGATGCGTTGACGATGTGCGACCGGTATGTGTTCTTTAGAATGCTTGCCAAGCACTATGCCGCTGAGGAGGGGCTTCTGGCGACATTCATGCCGAAACCCTTTGCCAACCGCACTGGCAACGGCGCTCACTTCAACATGTCGCTGTCCGATTCCCAAGGAAGCAATCTCTTCGAATGCGCCAAGCAGGATGATCCGCGCGGCCTCGGCATTTCTCCGCTCTGCTATCAATTCATCGCCGGAATCCTCAAACACGGGCCCGCCCTCTGCGCCGCCTTTGCACCGACGGTGAACAGCTACAAACGCCTCGTGCGCCGGGGGCTGATGAGCTACTATTCCTGGGCCCCCGTTTTTAACTCTTACGGCCGCAACAACCGCACGAACTCGGTTCGCATCCCGATGTGCGGGGGGCGATGCGAGTCACGCAATGCTGATGCCTCTTGCAACCCCTACCTGGCCGCCACCTTGGTTCTCGCAGCGGGGTTGGAGGGCATCCGTGAAAACCTCGATCCGGGTCCGGCGCAAGAGGACAATCTCTACGAACTCAGCCCGGCCGAGCTGGCCGCGCGCGGCATCAGTGAACTCCCGCGCACCCTTGACGAGGCGGTCAAGGCCTTCGCCGCTGATCCATTCGTGGAAAAGACCCTTGGCAAGGCCCTCCGCGACGAGTTCGTCCAATACAAATCCGAGGAATGGCGTGAATACCACCAGACCATCAGCCAATGGGAAATCGACCGCTACGCCAGGCTCTTTTAAAGGGGATCAGGCCGTGGTTGAATTAGCCTCTTCGCTGGCATCTGCCTTCGCATTTTTGCATGCCTCAGGGATTCGGCATCGCGAGATTTACTCGCACATCCTTCGTGAAGCACTGGAGTCTCATCCCTCACTGCTGAGCGCATGGACGGTTTGGGAGCCTGACGCTTTGGACGGACGCGATGCGGAGTTTCAAAATGCCACTGGTCACGACGCCACCGGTCGCTTTGTGGCCTGCTGGCACCGCGCGGCAGGGCCCCTCGAGTTGGTGCCGGTGGTTGGCTACGAGTCCCCCAGCGAGGGTGATTGGTACTGGATTCCCAAGCGCAAGCTCGCCCACTGCCACCTGGACCCGATAGATTACCGCTTCGGATCCCTCCGCGTCCGCATAACAAGCCGCATCTCTCCGGTTCTTGTGGAGGGCCGCTTCCGAGGGGCCGTGGGAACGGATTTTCAGGCTCCGGAAAGCCCCATTTTACAAACCACCAGCAAGTCCGCGCGACCCGCACGCGCACCGGCATGCACGCTTCGAGAATCCCGCTTGGCTGACCTCAGCCCGAGGGAAATGGAGGTCCTTCATTGGCTCGGTCTAGGAAAAACCAATGACGAAATCGCAACCATCCTCAGCATCAGTTCCCACACGGTAAAAAACCACCTCGACCACATCTTTCAAAAACTGGGTGTGCACAATCGTCACGAGGCGATCCTTGTCGCCCAATCAACAACCCATTTCGTATAGGCCGGTCTTCCTATTTTCAGTCCAAACTTTTTTACGCATCATCACTACGCAATGAAGGGCAATCAGGGCATTTTGAAACAGCTTGGAGGATTTTTCTCGGGTTGGTTTGACTACCAATCCCCGCTGGTCTTAGCGGCGAAGATCACGCTCATGTTAGCGGGTTGGTCGGCTTTCATGCTCGCTTGGCAATTCACGCCTCGAGCCGAGGAGTTCAAGAATCTTCTTCCCACAGCCACCCAGGTTTTTTCCACAATGGTGGCACTTTTTTCTGAAAAAGACTTCGCTCTGGATGTGCTCGCCAGCCTGCAGCGAATCGGAATCAGTTTCCTGATTGCCGCCGCGATCGCGCTTCCAGTGGGAATCGCCATGGGCGCGTTTCCAGCCATTGAAGGCCTTCTCAACCCGCTCATCTCTCCTCTCCGCTATCTGCCAGCTCCGAGTTTCATTCCCCTGCTCCTCGCGCTTCTCGGAACTGGAAATGAACAGAAAATCGCCCTCCTCGTGATTGGAGTCATCTGGTTTCTTATCAGCCTTCTCATGGACGACACCAAGCGCGTTCCGCGAGACCTCGTGGAAGTGTCGCGGACACTCGGTGCCGGGCGTTTTCAAGCCATTCACTCAGTCATCATTCCCGCAGCCCTGCCGTTTTTTTTGGACACCATGAGGCAGATCCTTGCGGTGAGTTGGACCTACCTTGTCATCGCCGAGATTGTGGCATCCACCGATGGAATCGGAGCCGTCATGATGCGCGCCCGCCGGGTCGTTCGGATGGACATTATTTTATCCTGCATCCTTATGATCGGGATTCTCGGATTTTGCTCCGATGCCTTAATACGCTGGCTGCGCTGGCTCGCATTTCCCCAC
>CAXNGJ010000153.1:0-4259 GCA_964201895.1 Terrimicrobiaceae bacterium | reverse complement strand
ATTTGAGTCCTTCACACATGCAAAATATGTAGGTCAGAAAAGATTTTCCTTGGAGGGCGGCGAATCTCTCATGCTCTCGCTCAATGCCATTCTCGAGAACTGCCCAAACTTCGGCGTTTTGGAAATCGTCATGGGCATGGCTCACCGTGGGCGGTTGAATGTGCTGACCAATTTTCTCCACAAGCCGGCAAGCGTGATTTTTAACGAATTCCAAGATACCTTCACTCCCGAATTGGTAGGCGGAAACGGTGATGTGAAGTATCATCTCGGTTACCAAACCACCCGCGAGCTCCCCGGCGGGCATAAAGTCGAGATCCGCCTTGCGGCAAACCCGAGCCATCTTGAGGCGGTGGATCCGGTAGTTGAAGGCAAGGCCCGTGCGCGCCAGCGCATTCTCAAAGACACTGTGGAACGCAAGAAAGTGGTCCCAATTCTCGTTCATGGCGATGCCGCCTTCATCGGCCAAGGCATCGTTGCGGAGACATTCAATATGTCGCAGCTCGAGGGCTACCGCACTGGCGGCACGATTCATCTGGTGGTTAACAACCAGATCGGATTCACCACACTGCCTGCGGACTCCCGCTCCACGCGCTACTGCACCGACATCGCCAAGATGATCGACGCTCCGATTTTTCATGTAAACGGCGAGGATCCCCTTACCGTCGTCGAAGTCGCACAAATCGCACTGGAGTTCCGACAGAAGTTCGGCCGCGATGTGGTGGTTGATATTTACTGCTACCGCCGACATGGCCACAACGAGATGGACGAACCGGCATTCACCCAACCCGACCTCTACAATGTCATCCGACGCCATCCGCTCTTAAGCACAAAATTCGCACAGGAAACCGCCGCGCTCGGCACAGTCACAGAAAAAGAAGCGGCTGATATCAAAGCCAAACTCATTGCCAATCTCGAGGCCGCCCTCACCGAGGTTGCAAAACCCGGCGATGGCAAAAAGAAAAAGAGCCCGCTCAGTGGCTCCACGGCCATCTTCCAAGCCCCTTACTCGCACGAGCCCTGCAACACAGCGATCGCTAAGCGCACTCTCGACAAGATCGTCAAAGCCATCACTGCCGCCCCCGAGGGTTTCCATGTGGTTCAAAAAATTCAACGCACCGTGCTCGATCGCCGTCTCCAGGTTTGGAAGGATGGCGGCCCCTACGATTGGGGGCTTGCGGAGGCTCTTGCCTTCGGATCCCTGCTCCTTGAGGGCACTCCAGTGCGACTCTCCGGTCAGGACAGCCGCAGAGGCACGTTCAGCCATCGCAATGCGGCCCTCTATGATGAAAAGACCCGTGAGCGCTACATCCCGCTGAAACACATTTCTTCCAAACAGGAAACATTCTGCGTCTATAACAGCCCGCTTTCCGAATACGCCGTTCTCGGTTTTGACTACGGATACTCGATGGATTTCCCCTCCATGCTCTGCATATGGGAAGCCCAATTCGGCGATTTCTCAAACGGAGCACAAATTATCATCGACCAGTTCATCGCCTCGGCCGAATCGAAATGGGGCCGCCCCAGCTCGATTGTGATGCTCTTGCCACACGGCTACGAGGGCCAGGGTCCGGAACACTCCAGCGCACGTCTGGAGCGCTTCCTCCAACTCTGCGCACAGGAAAACATGCAGGTCTGCAATCTCACCACACCCGCACAGTATTTCCATGTGCTGCGCCGACAGATTCACCGGGGCTACCGCAAGCCACTCGTCATCATGACACCCAAGAGCCTTCTTCGTGCTGAGGACGCTTCCTCCCAAGCGGAGGAATTCACGAATGCCCGCTTCGAGGAAATTCTCGACGACCCTTCGGTGAAGGATGCCAAAAAGGTGAACCGGATCATTCTCTGCTCCGGCAAGGTTTACTACGACCTCCTAAAAGCCCGCTCCGAGGACAAATCCCGTGCGAACACAGCCATCGTGCGTATCGAACAACTCTATCCGCTGCATGACGAACGACTGAAAGCGATTCTCAAAGGCTACCCGGCAGCCAAGAATATCGTCTGGTGCCAAGAGGAACCGAAAAACAACGGCGCGTGGACTTTTATATCCCCACGTATCGTGGAAATTTCAGGCGTGACGCCCGCATATGCCGGCCGTCCCGAAAGCGCCAGTCCGGCCACAGGCTCGTCCGGAAAACACAAAGAACAACAAGCCGCACTTCTCAACCAGGCATTCACGGCCTGAAATCCTTAACCAATGAATATCGAAGTCAAAATCCCGAGCGCCGGTGAATCCATCACATCCGGAGTTCTATCCATCTGGCATAAAAAAAACGGTGAGCGCGTAACCCGCGACGAGCTTCTCTTTACTTTGGAGACGGACAAAGTTTCGCAGGAAGTGACTGCCGCAGATTCCGGAATCCTCCACACCAAAGTCGCCGAAGGCGAGGAAGTGAAGATCGGTCAAGTTGTGGCCGAGATCGAGCCAGTGGCCGCAGGCGCCCCAGCGGCAGCGGCTCCAGCTCCTATCGAAGAAAAGGCTCCTGCTCCCGTGGTGGAAGCGCCAAAGCCACCTGCACCGGCAGCCACACCACCGCCGTCTCCAAAGGCGCCCACACCTGTTCAAGAGGCCCGGGCCGTGGCAACGAATTCCCGCGCCACTCGCAAGAAACTCAGCCCGCTCCGCCGCAAGATTGCCACCCAGCTCGTCATGGCACAGCAGACAGCTGCAATCCTGACCACATTCAACGAATGCGACATGAGCGCCATCATGGCCCTCCGCAAAGAACTTCAAGAGGACTTCAGCAAAAAGCACGGCGTCAAACTTGGCTTCATGAGCTTTTTCATCAAAGCCGTCGTGGATGCCCTGCAAGCCATACCATCCATTAATTCCCGCATCGACGGCGATGAACTCATCACCAACAACGCTTTCGATATAGGCGTCGCAGTGGGGACCGAACGCGGACTCATTGTTCCCGTTCTCAAAGATTGCGAGAAGCTCTCCTTCGCCGAGATCGAAGCCAGCCTTGCCGGCTTCGCCGTGAAGGCCCGTGAAGGCCGCATTTCCATGGAGGATCTCTCCGGCGGCGTCTTCACCATCAGCAACGGCGGCGTGTATGGCTCGCTCCTCAGCACCCCCATTCTGAATCCTCCGCAATCCGGTATCCTCGGCATGCACAAAATCCAGGAACGCGCCGTTGTGATCAATGGCCAGATCGTCGCCCGCCCCATGATGTATCTCGCCCTCAGCTACGACCACCGCGTAGTAGATGGCAAAGAAGCCGTGACATTCCTCGTGCGCGTGAAAGACTGCCTCGAAAACCCAGCCCGTCTCCTCCTCGAAGCTTAACCCACACCATGAAAATCACCCAAGAATTTCGCGAATTCATCTCCCGCGGGAATGTCATCGACCTTGCAGTCGGTGTCATCATCGGAGCCTCGTTTGGAAAAATCGTCAACAGCCTCGTTTCCGACATCATCATGCCACCCATCGGTGCCGTGCTGAAAGGCGTGAACTTCAGCAATCTCTTTGTGACGATTGATGGCAAAGCCTACGAGACGCTGGCGAAAGCAAAAGAAGCTGGAGCCCCGGTCATCACCTACGGCCTATTCATCAACCAGGTTATCGAATTTTTCATCATCGCGGCGTGTGTTTTCGCTTTGGTGAAAATCGTCAACCAAATCAAACGCGCCCCGGCACCCGCCCCTGCAGAAGCGCCCATCCCCACACGCACCGAGGTGCTGCTGGAAGAAATACGCGACGCTTTGAAAAAATAATTTTTCACGATGCGTTAACCGCATTTTCGCCACCATCAACAACCGGCGACGTCTGCCCGCAAAATAGGGTTGGAAATCCTGAGGTGCAACGAAAGCCCGTGAGACGCAAAAGCCGAACATGGCCGTCCCGCCCATGATGGCACTGATTTCCGTGTTGAATGGAGTTATCTCTTTCCCTCGCTCCACCATGTTTTGTTCATGATTTCAGGATGTCTCAAGTTTGGAAGTCAGGTAAACTCTCTCCCCGTCTTTACCTGCGCCGAGAAGCAGATATTCCTGCTGGGGCTGCGCTTCGCGCAGTCTGTGCCTCTTTGAGGCGGTCGAACTGCGTTTTCATCCCACCCTCCGATGTGAGAATCCGCTACGCGGATTAATGGCGGAGGAGGTGGGATTGATTCCGGCCTTCGGCCTTCACCCCTGCGGGGCTGCGCTTCGCGCAGTCTTTGCCTCTTTGAGGCGGTCGAACTGCGTTCATCATCCCACCCTCAAATTTGAGAATCCGCTTCGCGGATTGATGGCGGAGGAGGTGGGATTCGAACCCA
>CAXNGJ010000152.1:0-4265 GCA_964201895.1 Terrimicrobiaceae bacterium | reverse complement strand
AAGGTCGCCGTGAAAGGATGGACCGAGACCACTGCCACCTCAGCCACCGACCTCGCCCTCGCCGCGCAGGAAGCGGGGGCTGGAACGATCATTTACACCGATATCGCCACCGATGGCATGCTCGAGGGGCCGAATTTCACGGAGTTGGGAAAAATGCTCTCGCTCCTGCATTGCAATCTCATCGCCAGCGGTGGAGTCTCCTGCGCCAACGACCTGTGCCGCCTGAATTCCATGCCGGGTCTCTACGGGGCAATCATTGGAAAGGCCCTCTACGATGGCCGCATCACCGGCAACCTGCGCTCCATCCTCCAAAGCCCGCACTAAAAAAACGAGCCTTGGAGGGCCATCCTCCGGCATGGCCCAAATCGAAAATCGCCCGAACCGTGCCATGCCCCCGCGCGGTTGAGACGACCACTCCACCTTGAGACGCCGCTGCGCGGCTGAAAAATGGGTCATGCGAGACGATGACCCTCCCATTGGGGCGCGAGGCGCGCTTTCGCGCGGGGTTTTTAACGGAGCAGTCTGCCGTCAGTCTTGGTTTGCGGCTGAGGGAATGGCGCGTGTGAGGCGGGGGCTATCACTCGGAGAGGATGTGTTTTGGCCGTTTTTCATCCGCCGGTGTATCTGTCGTGGAATCGGGTAGTGGCACGGGACGGTCGGACAGCGAGGGCACAGGCGGCTTGGCGGCTTCCGCAGTCGGATTGATTTCTTGTGCCCCGATGACTTGGATCGTTCCATCTGGGCTTTCGCGGAGGATCGGGCGCTTCACGATTTGGCTGTAGGTTTTGCGTCCGAGAACCTCGCCGTTGAGTCCGATGTGAGAGTAAAGGAACGCCTTGGGAGCAACATTCTGCAGGACATGAATCTGGTTCTTCTTATCGAGGAGAATCTCTGGCGTGCCATAGGAGACAAGGCGTCCGAGGCGGTGTGTGCAGAAAACCGTTCCGCCCTTGGTATTTTCGATGCGGACATAGAGTTGTGTGCTGTTTGGTAGGCGGTGTGTGAGGACCGTGATATTCCGGGTTTCTCCGGCTCCTGGCATTCCCTCGGGGACACCGACGGTTTTTTGGAAAATGGGACGCCCATCCGTGATCTCGATGTTCAGGGGAGGGGAGTTGAAGTAGCGCTTGAGCGTTGCTGCGTAGATGGCGGCCCGAATGCGATAGCCACCGTATTCCCCAATCGGGAAGAGCGGCGTGAGGTTCACTGTACGGCTTAACTTTTGACCGGACTGCAAAACGAGCGGCTCGTTCGTGTAGCCCAAACTCCGAGGAGGGATTGGACGTCCGTCCAGCGTCTCGATCTGGAATCCAAACCAGTGGTTGCCGTCGGCATCACTGAGCGGCAGCGGGTTCCCGCTCAGGTTGGTCAGGCTCACGGTGATCAAAATCGGCTCATAGCTGATGTAGAGGGTGCGCTTGAGATTGATGTCCACCTGTAACTGCGCGGAGCCGACCTGTATGAAGCTGATGAGAGACAGCACAACCAGGAATGGCAGCACCAAAGATAAACGGGTTTCTCGTTGTGAGCTGATCATTCTTTGTCTCCTATGGGGTCAATCATCTTTTACTTCGCATCCTCAGCGGTTCGGAAGCCCAAAGCATCGTCACTTTGAAATTCCGTGAGCTTTGTTCCTCGGCGAAGGATGGTTTTTTCTTCGAATGTCTTCCAGTTGAGGCCCCGATACACCGGAACCTTGTCACCTGCGCGTTCGGCATCCTCCGCCCAGGTGTCCGTCCACTCGGAAACATTGCCGGCCATGCCGCTGACTCCGAAACTGCTTCTGTCCGTTTTAGGCTTGTCCACCGGACTCCAGCGCTTGAATCCATCATTCTGGGCCCCGACTTTGGGATCCGGATTTGGGCTGAAGTCGCTGCCAGTGTTGGCGAGTTTCTTGTTGAAATCATCGCCCCACGGATGGTTGAAGCCTTTGTCGCCTCGGGCGGCGCGTTCCCATTCCTGCTCGGTGGGGAGGCGCTGGCCCTTCCACTTCGCATAGGCATAGGCGTCATACCAATCCACTCCGAAAACCGGCGAGTCGAGGGAAAGCGGAGCCTCTTTGTAGCGGCCCCATCTTTTAGCCCTGTTGTAGTATCCGGGGTTCGGCGGATCGATCTCTGTCATGTCTGCCCAGCCTTCTGGGATGTGGGGCTTGTCCCGCGGCTGGTCTGGGTGTGCGACCTTGGCTGCTTTGTCGGGATTATCTTTGAGATCTTTCAAAAACGCGGCGTATTCTGAAATGGTAATCTCGTATTTGGAGATTCTAAAGGCCGGCACTTTCACGATTTGGCCTTGAATGGTGATGTCGCCCTCAGGGATTTCGATCATTTTTCCGAGGTCTTTGACATGGATATGGTTTTTGGTGAATGCCTTGATGACAAAAAAACAAGCCGCCAGCGTGATTGTGAGCGTAATGGCGCTGTGGATGATCACATTCTTGCGGTTCCTTTTCTTCGATCCCTCAAGCGCTCGTAACCGGGCGATGGTCTGGGACTGGATTTTATCGCTATCGACCGGAGCGGCCTTGGGCATGCGACTTTCGGCAAGCTTGGCGATAGAGGCCCATGTGGTTGTCGCCGGATCCGAGTTTTGAATTTCGGTCAGCGTCGATTGAGCGATGGCGGAAGATTTGTCGTCTGCCAAGATTGGTAGCAACTGGGTCGCAAGATTTTGAATTTCCTGATGCTGGTCAATTGCTGCTGGTGCTTTCTTGCGAGCCAGATTCGTTAAACACGGCGCTGAACTGGGATGGAGTATGATGTGGCGGGGGAGCAGTGTGACACGGGCGATGCCTTCCTTGTCGAAGAAATCGAAAACCTCGCCTACAGACTTTATGATTTGAAGGGCAGTGGCGGTGTCGATTTTTCGTCCATTTTCGATCATGTCCTCAAGGGTTGGAGCTGCAAAGGCTTCGTTTGAGTAGAATGGAATGCCTTCGTGTTCACCGCTTTCGTAAACCGTTCCGACCAGTGTGTGGGTGACGCTTGCCTTGGCGCGGGCGTCGTCCATGAACTTCGAGAACATGGCTGGATCAGCTGCGGCCTCTGGCATGAGAACGCGGAGGATCACCGGGCGGCCGATATTTGTCTGCCTGGCACGGTAGAAGGTTTCATTCTCCGATTCGCGGATGCGGGCCTCGATCACGAAGTGGCCGATCGTTTTTCCTACCATTTCATCCGGGGGAAGGTCTGGTTTGAGTTTGAGGGCCGGTGCAGCGCCTTTTGCCATGGGTTTCGCGGCTGGCTTTGCAGCAGAGGGCGTAGCGCCGGCTTTTGGCTTGACGGCAATAGCTGCTGGTTTCGGAGCGCCTACGGCCTGCGGCTTGGCAGCAGCAGCCGCTGGCTTGGGTGCGCCGACCGCTGTCGGTTTAGGAGCCGCCGCAGTTGGCTTTGGCTGGGCAGCAGGAGGCTCCACCGCTGCCGGAGATTCCTCAGCGATTCCCAATTTCGTGAGGGCTTGATTGAGGGTTTCGGGAGTTACCGGTTGCGGAAGGAAGGGCGATCCTCCAAGGCGTTCCGCATAGGGGGTTATGTCATGCTGGGAGGTGAAGATGGTTTTGAGGTTCGGCAGATAGGGGACCAGGGCATCTCGCAGGGAGAAGCCATCAAGTGGGGCAAAATAAACCTCTGAGATCAGGAGGTCGCAGCCGCCGTTGGCGTTGATCCACTCGATGACGGCATCGGAATCAGCTGCCAGGCCCGGAGCGGGTTTTCCAAGGGCATCGAGGACCAAGGAGAGTGCGGAGGCGGCTTCGGAATCGCTGATTGCTATGAGGGTTTTCATTATGGCTGGCCTGATAGGTAGAGTGGAAGCGGATGATCTACGGCGAGCGCCCCCGGGTCGGCACGCGTGTCTTGCAGGTCGTTTTTGTAATAAATGCCCACGACATACCCGGCATAGGTGAATTCGGATTTGGCTGACGGTATGTAGACGGCGTTCAGCAGCTCAGGTTCGTTGTTGCTCCAATCCACCGGTGGGCTGATCCACTCTGTGAGGACCTCCGAGTTTGTGAGTTGGATTTGCCCAGTCTGATCGCGCTCATAAAAGAAAACATGAACCGCCATTTGGCGAGGGTCGATGGACTGGTTAGACCGTGCCTTAATGGAGATGCGCAGGTTTTTTGCCTCCTTGGGAGCATCGCTCAAGCGGGTTTCGATGATCCCCAGGCTCGCACCGGGCTGGAGTCCAAACTCGTCGCGCATATCTGATCCTGCTTCGCTGGCGATCACGGTGGGAATGGGCGTGCTTTCGGGGAGGCTGAGCAT
>CAXNGJ010000151.1:0-4301 GCA_964201895.1 Terrimicrobiaceae bacterium | reverse complement strand
GCTCACCCAAAGGCTTTATGCAGGAGCAAGTCATCAAACTACTCCAAGCCGCTGGCGAAGTGGGCGCGGGCGCCAAGGAACTTGCTGAAAAAATCGGTAAACCAGCTGCCCAGATTCATGTATGGTTCAGCACCACAGGCAAAAAGCTTGGCCAATTCCAAAAACTCGAAAGCGGCAACTGGCGGATTCTCTCCGGCACGAGCCAGCAAGGATAACGCTTCATTCCAACAAGAAAAAGGCGTTTCGCAGGTTATGCGAAACGCCTTTTATTTTCGACTCAGAAGGCTTGCGCGACTTCCTCGCCAATGATTTTCAACCCTGCACGCACATCAGCATCGCTCATGGCAAATGAGATGCGGAGGCATTCCCGGCGGTGACGCCAACCCTCATCCGGCAAGCCAAAAAAGAAGTAATCCCCCGGCACGATAAGGACTCCGCGTTTTTTCAGGATTTCATACAGCTCGCGCGATGTCTTTTTTGCTCCATCCAGCCAGAGCCAAAGGAAGAGAGCCCCCTCGCTTTCATGTAGGGCATAGGGAGCATCCTCAGGGAAAAACCTCGCGATCGCCTCCAACGCGGCATCCCGTTTTCGCAGATAGAACGGGCGAATGATCTCGTGGCTGAGGCGAACGATTTCGCCACTGGTAATGAGCGGACCCGCTATGGCCTGACCGAAATTTCCATTCGCGAGCCCGGTCACCGCCATCATGGAGGAAACGGCAGCGGCGACCTCGGGAGTGGCCACAACGAATGCGGTGCGCGTGCCGGGCAGACCGAACTTGGAGAGGCTCATCACATGCACAGTCTGCCCGGTCCAGAGCGGCTTGGCCTCGCCGAAAACGATACCGGGAAATGGCCACCCGTAGGCATTGTCGATGATGAGCGGGATGTCGCGCTGTGCAGCGATATCAGCCAAATGCCGAAGCTCGGCATCCGAGATCAGATTCCCACTCGGATTCGTTGGCCTCGAGACACACATGGCAGCGACATCGGAACCGGGACTTAGATTTTTAAAGTCCACATGGTATTTAAAACGATGCAGGCTGGTGTGCGAGATGCCGGGCTGGACTCCAGTGAACATTCCCGGCTCGAGTGCCTGATTCGCGTAGCCGATGTATTCCGGCATGAGCGGAAAAAGAATCCGTCCAGGCGTGCCATCGGCATGGCGCCCCCCAAAAAGATTAAACAGAAAGTAAAACGCCGTCTGCCCCCCAGGCGTCACCGCAATATTCTCAGGACCAACAGGCCACCCGAACTCCTTGCGCAGCAAATCTGCAAGAGCCTTCAACACCCCCTCATTGCCCCGGGGCGGATCGTAGATCGACAATGTGCGCCGCAACACGGCAGGATCGGCCGTGATTTGTTCCATGCGGGATTTCCATACAGCCTCCATTTCCGGGATGTATGCAGGATTTCCTCCTCCCAGCATCAGCGGAGCTGGGCCAACTCCAGAGAGCGCTTTGCCCAAATCGTCCATGAGGCTCTCGATGCCACTACCGCCGGAGAGATTCTGACCGAGTGCTGAAAATTTCATGAGCGCCACGATGCGCGATGATCGCCTGCGGTTCAACTCCGCGCTTTTGAGTCTTGAGAACAGTGGTGCCATCTGTTTTTCTCTCCCGCCTGTTGAATTTCGACGCCATTCCAATCCGCATAAAAACTTCACTCCGCAGGGCTGCTGGGCTGATTTTCTTGGCAGGGTTGTCAGTCTGCCTCGCATCCTGCGCCTCCGTGAGCGTGGACAACATCCGCCAGACAAGCGCCAATCCGCCAAGCATCGCTCCCGACGAAATCCTCATCCTTCCCTTCACCCTCAACGAGGACGGCCTGCGCGTGGACAGAAAAGGCAAGGACTTCGAAACATTCCGGGCTGAACTCCAGGCCCGCCTCAATAGGCATCTGATCAAAAAACTCGGCACTCATGTCGCTCCAGCCAGAGTCATTTCCAAAGAGGACGGCTTGCCTCAGGGAAACTACTGGCTGCTCACCGGCCGCTTCGCACGGATCAACCAAGGCAGCCGTCTCCTGCGCAGCACGCTCGGGCTCGGAGCCGGCGGAACAAAAATGGAAACCATCGTCGTCGTGCAGGAACTCTCAGGGAAAGTTCCAAACAAATTTCTCGCCTTTGAAACAACAGGCGGATCGAACATCTCCCAAGGCATAGGAGGCGTTGCCACACTGCCCGTAAGTGGCCCAATGGCTCTGACCTCGCTATTCAACGCGGCGGACGGCATTCGCAGTGGTGTGAGCTTCGACACCATGCGCACAGCCCACGAAATCGCAGCAACCCTCTCGGACTACCTTCATCAGAGGGACGCCCTCGGCAACAAACCCTACATCAAACCTAAACGGCTTGGGGAAATTCCCATTCACTCGCCTTTCGGAAATACAAAGAAACGCTCTTCTACGCAGATCGCAACTCCCTGAAGTCAGTCTTCAAGCAGGCATCCGAGCACACGCTGTGTGTCCGAGAAGTCCTCAAAAAGAAAATCGGGCGCATGCTCAGCCAATTCGGGCACGGAATAACAACCCGTGGCTATTGCTACAGTCTTCGCCCCAATCGCGCGCCCGCACTCGATATCCCTCGGCGTATCGCCGATCACATAAATCCGCTCAGGCGGGAACTCGATTCCGTGGCGCTCGATTGCCCTGGCACGCGCAAATTTCCCCAATTCATTGCGGTCATGGTGATCATCCGCAAAGGCGCCAAACTCAAAAAAATTCCACACGCCATAGTGCGTGAGCTTGATCTCCGCGCCACGCGTGAGATTGCCCGTGAGCAACGCCAAGACGGCTTCCGGGTGTTTTTCAAGAGCCTCCAGGACAGGGACAATTCCGGGCAGCAACCTGCCGTCATGCCGGGACATACGGCCCGCCAGATGCTGCAAATATTCATCCAAAAGAGCCGCCACATTTTCAGCGCTGGCTTCGATGCCGTGCTTGGCTAAAAGCTCACGCGCAATCTTGGCATCAGTGGCTCCAGCGAGGAGAATGCCCTGCAAATCCTCCTCCACACCGAAACGCTCCTTCATCGCATCCTTCAAGGCCCACTCTCCCGCGCCGCCGGATGTGATCAGCGTGCCGTCGATGTCAAAGAGCAGGAGTCGGCGCTCAGTTTCCATCCCTCGCGGGTGCGTCGTCCTCGTGGTCGTCATCCTCATGGGGAGCCTCTTGGGGCTCGGGTTCGAGAATTTCGCCGTGTTTGGTGAATTTGCGGTGGCGCTTATTCGCAGGAAGCGGACTGAGCGTCATGCCGACAGCACGTCCAACGAGCTTCGGCTCCATATCCACATGGGCCATTCCTGCCAGATCATCCCGCACGCGTTTAACAACCAACAATCCGAGATCCTGGTGGGCCATTTCGCGGCCACGGAACTGAAGCTGGACTTTCACTTTGTTGCCCTTGTCAAGGAAATCCTCCGCATGCCGGATCTTGGTGAGGTAGTCATGGGCGTCGATGTTAACCCGGAACTTGATTTCCTTCACCTTGCTGACTGCGTGTTTCTTTTCCTTCTCTTGCTTAGCCAGATCGTAGCGAAATTTTCCGAAGTCCACGATACGACAGACGGGCGGCTGGGCATTGGGAGCAATCTCGACAAGATCCAGTCCGAGGCTGCGGGCGCGACGGATCGCCTCGTCCAGGCGCATGACGCCGAGTTGTTCATTGGTTGCGGCAAGAATCACGCGCACCTCGCGGGCGCGGATCCGTTCATTGATACGAATGTCCTTGATATTAATAGAAGCTCCTCTGTGAGGGGTGTGTGTTCAGGGTACGAGTGAAACTCATCGTGACGCCGGATGGGTGGAAAACGAGCGCATGCCGCGCGTTGAAAAAAGAGGGATCAAGCGCCGCATGCAGACGAAACAAAAACAGAAAAATGGCAAATCTCTTTACGAGGCATCATTTGATAGCACAGGTAGAAAGCAAACCACGCTTCTCCGCAAGGGGAATTTGGATTATTTTTCGTTTTGTCACATTCGCAACCTCTGCGGACCCAAGTCCGATCTGCAGGAATTTGCGAAACTGTGGCATTACTTTACCCTACCAACAGCCCCAAACTCGATGCGGCAAACGCGCTCCGGATGGACTCCAAGGCATCTTTCGGAAAATCCCCCGGCACTTTGAAATCGGCATCCATGATTTTCCTCAACGCTGCCAAAAAGACACCAGGCTGTTCTTCAAAATCAACTTCCAACTCCTGCGGAAACGCTGCATCCAAGATGACAACTCCAAAATCCGTCTCCTCCAAAAGCTCTTCGCCCCACCGCATGATGGTATCAACGGCTGTCACCTCCGGGAA
>CAXNGJ010000150.1:0-4309 GCA_964201895.1 Terrimicrobiaceae bacterium | reverse complement strand
AGCATGTTCGCGGCCATGTTCATGACCATCGATCCCATCGCCGGATGGTTCGCGGGCACATCGGGAAAAAGCCAGCGAAGAAGCGGTCGGAGCGCGCGGGCCAGAAGATTTACCAGCCCCGACTTCTCCGCGATTTTCATAAGCCCCAGCCAAAGCGCCATCACGCCCGCCAGCGGCAGCGCAATGGTCATCACAGCTGTTTTACACGCTTCGAATGCCGCTCCCGTCACCTCCTGCAGCTTCCCCTCGAAGCCGCCGAGCAGCACCGCCAGTAAAACCAGTCCCAGCCAGATGTAGTTCAGCATGTGGGCAAGGTTGCCTTAAACAAACGCCATCCGAAAAGGGCTAAATTCCCCGAACAAACCGTCCTTCGTCCCCGGTTGGCGAACCAAAAAATTGGACGATCGTCCAAATTTTGGTCCGTTTTCGCACTGCACTGGATCGCTTTTTGGGTAGGAAACATTTTCAGATCCATCCGAGCCAGCCGATGAGGGCGGCGCCGCCGACGATGAGGATGGGGTTGGTTTTTGTCGTGGTGCAGAGGAGTGTGCAGGCGCCGGTGAGAAGCCAGGCCCGCCAGTCGTGATCGGCGGATTTGCTCATCACCCAACCGCTGGCGAGGACGAGTCCGACAGTGAGCGGGGCAAAACCGCGTTCGATCGCTGATCGCAGAGGCGAATCCGCCGATCGGCTCCAGAGGCGGCTCACAAGATAGACGAGGATGCCCGCCGGCAGAATCATGGCCACAGTGGCGAGCACAGCTCCGGTGATGCCAGCAGCCTTGTAGCCAATGAGAGTGACCAGCAGGATGCTGGGCCCTGGCGCGGCCTGTGAGATGGCAAAGAGGTCGGCGAATTGATTTCCGTTCATCCAAGAATAGCTCTCCACCGCCTTGCGGTGCATCTCGGGGATGACGGTATTGCCACCGCCGATGGAAAGAAGCGACAGCGAGCTGAAGAGGATCAGGACATGGAAAAGGTTCGTGCCTTCGTCTTTCATTTGGCTTTGGTCTTTGGCCAAGCCCAGAGGAGAGCCAGCGGAGCAGTGAGTGACAGCACACCGAAAAGTGGCCAGCGGAGAACGCCGTTAAGAAAAAAGGTGGCGGCAAAGAGAATCCAAGGAACAGCGCCCAGAAGGCACTTGCTTCCCGTTTTGAAGGCCATCGAGAGCGTGAGGGCGATGGCTCCGGCTGCTGCGCCTTTAAGCGCGTCCTGGAGAGCGGGAACATGGCTGTATTGGAAATAAGCAGCCCCGAGAAGAAGGATGAGAACGGCCGGCAAAAATGTGAGACCGAAGACAGCGGCGACGGCACCCGGCAGGCCGAGGAATTTCGCTCCGACGAAAATGGCAACATTCACCTGGTTCGCCCCGGGGAGGATGCGGCACATCGTGAGAATGCTTAGAAACTCCTCTTCGCTCATCCATTTCTTCTCGACCACCACAACCTCGCGCGACCAAGCCGAGAGTCCGCCGCCGAAGGAGGCTAGCGAGATGTGGTTGAAAGTGAGCGCCAACTCCGCAAGCGAGGGGCGCTCCTTTGCAGCGTCACTCATGATGCAGCTCGGGATCGTGTGGGAAGTCGTCCTCGTGGTGCTGGGCGGGGTCCAGTGGATCCGGTGCGTCGTAGTGGTGCGACTCCTCCCAGTCGCGGTGGAAAGTTTCGATCAGTTTGGAAACGACCTCGCTGCTCTGTATAGCGATCCCCAGTTCGCGCCGGAGATCGAAGGCGGAGCGGTCGAGGTTCATCGAGCCCAGGAAGGCGCGCTTGCCGTCGGCCACGAGGAGCTTCGCGTGGACGCGGAGTTTTTTTTGTTTGTGAATCTTTGCCCCTGCCCGGTGCATGATGCGCAGCGAGGCAAATGTGTCGAGGATGTCGCATTCGCTGATGCCGTGTCGTCCCCCGCATAGCACGCGCACCTTCACGCCGCGCGAGCCGGCGTCCACGATGCGGTCGAGCACTGCGGCATCGACGAATTTCGGGTGCTGCACGAGCAGGGATTCCTCGGCGGCGTCTATGAACTTCGCCACGGCAAGTCGGGACCCGCTGTTGCTCCACACGAGGCCGGTATTCGCTAAAGGCGTCCAGGCGGTCCTGTTCCAATCGGCATCGAAGCATTCCGTGATCTGCGCTGCTTGGGTGGTGTTTTCGAAGACGAGCCCGTAGTCCCTTGTGCGGGTGAAATACTTTTCGCAAAGATTGTAGGTCGCAACCATGGCCCGCGATCCATCGGCGACCATGGATTTTTCATGTGTCACATAGAAATCCGGGTTCGACCAGCTCACGGGCACGCCAGCCTTTTCCAAGGCGGTGAAGGTTTCGTCATTCGCGCGGTCGCCACCCGAGCGCTTGGCGTTCAACATGACCCGCACGGCAACGCCGGCTGCATGAGACTCCAGCAACGCTTGCAAGACTTCGGGATGCGTGAAGGTGAATTGTTTCAGAATGAGGCTCGTCCGCGCCGAGCGGATGAATTCGATGACGGGTGTGGCTCCCTCGTCGGGTTGAACAATCAGTTTCATTTTTGAACTCCTGCTAAGCTTGTAGCCGAATGATGGATGTTTCCCTTGGCCTCTTGAAGCAAAAGTTGCGGTCTGCGTTGTATGCTGTGGATTGTTTCTGGAATCTGGAATGCGGCCCTGCCAAGCTTGCGCCATGAGCAAAAAATCCTTCAAAGAAAAACCCGCCAAGTCCCTGCGCCTCCTCGGTAGCGCATCCGCACTGCCCCAGGAACCCTCTGTCGAGATTCTCGAAACCTTTGCGAACAGCCATCCCAGCCGTGGCTATGTGGTGCGGGTGGACACGGAGGATTTTTCGTCTGTGTGTCCCGTGACCGGGCAGCCGGATTACGCGGAGATCGTCATCGAGTATGTGCCCGCTGCGCGTTGCGTGGAGACAAAGTCGCTCAAGTATTACCTCGCCGCCTTCCGGAACACGCCGTCCTTCAACGAGCAGATCGTGAACCGTATCCTCGACGACCTTGTCGCCGTATGTGCGCCAGAGAGCATGACGGTGTGCGGCGCCTTCGCCGCACGAGGTGGCTTGGCTTTGACTGTTACCGCAACGCATACGGCGAAGAAACGCAAGTGAACCGGGTCGTCAGAGGAATGACTTTTTCACTCGGCAATCGGCTCGAGCACTTGTAGCCCGGCGAGTTTAGCCAGGGAGCATTGCCGCTCGTCGAAGGAAATAAATGCGTTCGCCTGAGTTTCACAGGCGCAGGCCACATGCATCACATCCAAGGTGCGGGTGCCGATTTTCATGCTGTGGCGGGAGAGTTGGCGGAAGCGCTCCATGAGGGCCGCCCGATCGAGGTGAGGAAAGACATACTGGCCGCGCTCTTTTCGGGAACGGAAATGAGCCAGTTGGCCATCAGCTTGTGCCGCTGTGATATCGCGCCAAAATACTTTCAACCGCAGAGCGTTTGTCAGTTCCGCCTCCTGCAGTTCCCAAATCGGTAGCGGGTCGCTCTGGGCCTCGACTTGCTCCTGCACCCACTCGGAACCCTGCTCGCGGAGGTAGAGTTTCAGGAGTGCGCTGGTATCCAGGTAGAGCATACCTTACCAACGGCCTCCCCGGTCGCGATCAACCGTCTCCGTTGCGGAGGCCCCCTTGTTGGGAATCGCCGTTGCCAAATGATCGTCCCAAATCACACGCTGACGCCCGCCCGCCGGAACCAACCGAACCCTGGGCTTTCCCCGGTTCAACACTTCTATGATCTCGCCATTGGCCACCAATTGTTCGACCTGCGACCAGTGGGCCTTCATTTCACGGACGGTCATTGTCTTCATTGGGTGAAGTTCGCCTATGTTTTACAAAATGAAAAACAATAATTTCTCACCATGAAAAAAAGTGCTTTGATACCGCCCAAGCGCCGTAGGCGACCTACTTCTTGTAGAAGGAAATCGCCGTGACGAGATCGACGGCGCGTTGTAGGACGGTGTCGCGGAGGGGTTCACTGTCGTCGTCGGACTCGTCGGTGCTTGAGATTTCCGGGTTGGTGTTGGTGACCAAGGCTGCTTCGTTCATGCGGGGGCGTTCGGTGTCGAAGACGAATTGGCTGACGCCTTTTTCCTTCGTGAGCTCGAAGATTTTTTTCTGCGTTTCGGCGGGAAGGCTGATTTCGATGTCGGGCTTTAGTCCGGTTGGGAAAACCGGACCTGAGCTGGGAAGCGAGACGCGGGAGACGGCGAGGCGTATTGTTTTGCCTCCGCCGATGGGAAATTCGGAAAATTCTACCGCGCCGCCTGCAGTCTTGGCTCCCACAATCATGCCGCTTGAATTTGCGCGCAGCGTGGCAGCAAGCACCTC
>CAXNGJ010000149.1:0-4334 GCA_964201895.1 Terrimicrobiaceae bacterium | reverse complement strand
TCCACCTACTCCCAGCGACTCCCGCAAAAATCCGTCCGGCACCTCATTTCAATTATTGGCCTCATCATCACCGCCGTGATGTTTTGGAAACTGCGGTAACTGGGATCAGGCGCGAAGGCGCTCGATGGTGGCGGTGGTGGATTTGCCTTCGACCATGTCGGCCAAGACGACTTGGCCGCCGTGGGCTTCGACGATATCGCGGCCGCTGACATAGTGGGCCCAGTCTTTGCCTTTCACGAGGACATCGGGAAGGATTTGGGAGATGAGGTCGCGGGGTTCGTCTTCGTCGAAGATGACGACGAAATCCACAGCGCGGAGGGAACCGAGGACGAAGGCGCGATCCTGCTCGGTGTTGACTGGGCGTGTGGGGCCTTTGGCTCGGCGGACGGAGGCGTCGCTGTTCAGTCCCACGACGAGGGCGTCGCCTTGTGCCCGCGCGAAGGCGAGATATTGCGTGTGGCCCCGGTGGAGGATGTCGAAGCATCCATTGGTGAAGACGAGTTTTTTCCCCCCGTTGTGAAGATAGTCGCGTTCCTGACGCGCCTGCTGGGGCGTGAGGATGCGGGGAAGCTCAGGCTGCATGGAAGAGGGCGGGCACGGAGTCCTTGTGGGTGTCGGTATTTTGACGGCGGGCCTGCTCGATGCGGCGGAGGTAGAAATCCAACGCCGCGTCGGGAATGCCGGTGATGCGGGCCTTCGTGAATTCCTCGATGGCCTTGTCCCATTGTTTTTCGCGGTAGTGGAGGACACCGGTCCAGAAGTGGTCGCGGCTGCGCTCGCGCTCGGGCGAGAGGGCGTGCTTGGGAGCGAGGATTTCGTATATTTCCACACGGCGACGCTTTTCGGCGACCTTCAGGATTTCAATCGGACGCACTTCGACGGACTCCGATGCGGGCGTATAGGCATCGGGGCCGATGAGGATTCGGGCCCCATACAAGGAACTGGCAGCACAGAGTCGGCGTGCAAAATCCACGGCGGGCCCGGCCACGCTGTAGCTTCCCAGGCGACCGCCGCCAAAGACGCCGACGATGATGTCGCCAGTATCCAGGCCCATGCGCACATCGAGTCGGCGCTGCCATCTCGCGTCGCATTCCTTGTTCAGCTCATCGAGGCGTGTGGCGAGATCGACTGCAGCGCGGCAGGCTCGAACGGCGTGACGTGGGTCGCCAATCGGGGCGCCAAAGACGACGCGTATGCACTCGCCATTGCACTCATCGAGGTAGGCGCCGGATTCGACGAGGTAATCGGAGGCGGTTTTCAAATAGAGATTTGTGATGGCGGTGTAGCTCTCGGGAGGAAGGATCTCCATGAGTTCGGCGTGGTTTTGAACAGCGATAACGAGGACGGAGGCATTCACCACACGACCTGGGAAATCCGGTGTGGCATCCGAGGCGATGATCGATTGAAGGGCCGCCTTGGGAAGACGGAGACCGAAAAGGCGCCGGAGAAGTTGGTTGCGCTGCCCGTGGCGTGTTTGCTCCCAAGCGAATGCGAGGCCTGTGCTGCAAAGGACTGCGAAAACAGGGACTATGGGGGAGAAGAATTTCCCCTGAAGAGAAAGCACAGGAGCCCATGTGCAAAGGAGCACGAGGGATGCCGCTGAGAGGATGCTTTTCAGCCCCCGGTTCGTCAGATCCACCCAGACCCATGCGATTCCAAAAGCAAAAATCAGGGATGTGATCCAAGGCGTGCCGGCGATGGGGCGTCCGTCTTGGGGAATCTCAAGGGATTTGAGCAGCCCTCCATCGATGGAGGAAGGCAGGCCGGTGGCAAACAAGAGCAGCGACAAAACAACGGTGATCGCGCCGATAACAACGCTGACTTTAAAATTTCTCATTTTCTTCTTTGGTACGGTATGATGACACGACCCACTGGCTCAGCAAGCGGTCTGGAGCCTCCACCGCATCGACGGGAATGACAAACTCCGACTGGCCGCTGTTCCGAGAGATCAGCCCAAGGCCAAATTGATAATCCTTAAACAGGCTTTCGCACAAGTCGCGAGCGGGAATGTTTTTTTCGAAGGCCATGCGCAGGATCGCATCAATGGCCGCCGGGTCGAAGCGAAGGACGAAGCCATGCTGCCCGCCGAAACGCTCGGCGAACTGCTCGATGACGAGGCGTTGTGTGTGGCGTGCCTCCTCCTCACCAAGTTGAAGAAGCGCTTGAATGCTGGCGGAGGGGTTTTCAAAGACGGCAGGAGTGATCTCCAGCGAACGCACGCGGGCTCCGGGGAGTTCGTATTTGAAATCCCGCATGAGGCGCTCGCACACGGTCATGAGTCCACGCGCACCAGTGCTTTCCTGAGCGGCCAACGAAGCAATATGCCAAAGGGCATCCGTGGAATAAACGGCCTCGATTCCATAGGCCGCGAAGGCGCGCTCATACTGGCGGATGAGGCTGCCTTCCGATTTCTGCAGAATGTTGAAAAGATCCTGCGCGCCGAGGCTGTCGCACACGACCCGAACAGGCAGGCGTCCGATGAATTCGGGTTCGAGCCCGTAGTCGACGAAATCCCTCGTTCCAGCGAGGCGGAGCAATTCATCCGATTCGCTTGCCGATGGAGAAGGCGCAGCGCCGAAGCCCATGGCGGATTTTTTTAATCGCCGGGTGACGATGTGACCCAGTTTGTCGAAAGCACCGGAGACGATGAAAAGGATATGCCGGGTATTGAGGGTTTCCTTGCTGACCTTGCCACGTTTTTGGAACTCCATTGCGGCCTGAACCTGGGATTGGAGATCATTCCCGCCTCGCAGAGGGACATCCGTTTCTTCCATGAGCTTGAGCAAAGTGGTCTGCACGCCGCGTCCACTGACATCGCGGCCGCTGACATCCGAAGGCGTGGCAATTTTATCGATTTCGTCGATGTAGATGATGCCGTACTGCGCGAGCGAGATGTTGCCATCGGCCTTCTGGACGAGTTCGCGAACCAGATCATCCACATCACCGCCGACATAGCCGGTTTCGCTGAATTTTGTGGCATCTGCTTTGACAAAAGGAACACCGATGAGCTCGGCGACATGCTTGACGAGGTAGGTTTTCCCCACACCTGTCGGTCCGGCGAGGAGGACATTTTGTTTGGAATACTCGAGCGGCGGGGCGGCGGCTTCCCGGGAGGCCATAACGCGGGCATTGTTGTAATGGTCGCAAACCGCGATACCGAGGACCTTCTTGGCTTCGTCCTGCCGAATGACAAAGCGGTCGAGGTGCTTTTTGATGTCTTTCGGCGTGAGGTGAAAGTCCCGGATCGCTTGAGGAACCGTGTCTGGATTATGAACGGGCGTCCCTTGCTCGTGTGGGGACGGAGCCGGGTTTGAAAATGAAGCGCGCAAAAGCTCCTGCAGTCGGCGCTGCATTTGCTCCGCAGTGGGAAGAATCGGGTCACTCATAAGGGAAATGAAGGTTTCGGATGCATCTCGTTGAGAAGATGCATCCGTTTTCCCAAAGTGCGAGAGGGAGTTTACCCGCCCTACCCGAGCATCTCAGCAACCATGGCGCGTTCTTCGGAGAGCTCTTTGTTTGTCGCAGCGATCTTGGATTTTGCGAAGTCATCCAACGGAATGCCAGTCACGACCTCATAGGCGCCGGGTGCCGTCGTTTTCACAGGCATTCCAGCCCAGACATTGGCATCGAAGCCGTAGTGGCCCTCGGATTTGATGGCGATGGAATGGATTTGCCCTGGAGTCACGAGCGAGCGGACATGGTCCACGAGGGCATTCGCTGCCGAGGCGGCTGATGAAGCTCCACGGGCAGCGATGATCGCGGCTCCGCGCTTGCCAACTTTTTCGCAAAATTCTCCCTCGAGCCAGGCGCGGTCAGTGATGACTGACTCGGCGGGTTTACCGGCGATCTTGGCGTGGCCAAAAGCTGGAAACATCGTCGGGCTGTGGTTCCCGAAAATGAAAATCTCACTCACATCGGTGGTGGCGACGCCAGCTTTTTTGGCAAGCATGGTCTGGGCGCGATTCTGATCGAGGCGCACCATTGCAGTGAAGCGATCCGGCGTGAGGCGGCGGGCCTTGCTGGCGGCGATCATGGCATTCGTGTTGGCCGGATTGCCGACCACTGCGACACGGGCGTTCTCCGCTGAGACCTCGTCGATGATCTGACCTTGGGTGGTGAAGATTTTGCCATTGTCCTTCAGCAGGTCGGCGCGCTCCATACCGGGGCCACGAGGCTTCGCTCCGACAAGGAGGGACCAGTTGGCATCCTTGAATGCCACCTTGGCATCGTCCGTGAGAACCATTCCGCTCAAAAGAGGAAACGCGCAGTCGTCCAACTCCATGGCCACGCCTTCGAGGGCTTTCATGGCTTTTTCTACTGGAACCTCGAGAAGT
>CAXNGJ010000148.1:0-4335 GCA_964201895.1 Terrimicrobiaceae bacterium | reverse complement strand
GCCTTGGTGAGCCGTTACCTCACCAACAAGCTGATAGGCCGCGAGTTCATCAAGAAGCGTCTTGCGACTTTGACTTTGGAAAGATGTCTTCCCTTGTCATATGCGGTATTAATTCGCCTTTCGGCGAGCTATCCCCCACTTCCCGGCAGATTACTCACGTGTTACGCACCCGTTCGCCACTGGATTTAGCGTGTATTACTACAAACTAAACCCCGTTCGACTTGCATGTCTTATCCACGCCGCCAGCGTTCGTTCTGAGCCAGAATCAAACTCTCCGTTGAAAAGTTTGTCCCTCGCGCTAAACGAGGGAAATTTTTTCTGACTAATCATGTTTGCAGACCTGTGAGACAGGTACTGCAGTATGTTGTCGAAGCTTAAAAAACAAAATCGACGAGAAACGCACAATTCAGCAATTGCTGTATAATTGTCATTTCTATATATTCTATATATTGCGTTCTGAATTTTACCGACTGCGGCAAAATTCGAATTGGACTTTCAAAAATCTGTTTCACTGCGAACCCGTGGTTACACTGCATATTTCAGCATTGTGACTGACGCTTTTTGGAGATTCGCTTGAGATCATTTCCGCTTGGCAGTGGTGCCAGCGGGATGAAGACCTTATTACAGCCGCAAAAATGGTCAACAGCTTTTTGAAAAATAATTTTTTCCGAGCTTCCGTGCGGTGAAAAATTTTTTGAGCAGGATGCCCGCAGAGCTTGGTTTTAAAAGCATCCCAAGCCGTCAACATGTTTTTTGACTCCTTGAAAAAAATTTTCGAATTTTTTTTCGAGCGACATTTTTTTGCTCTGCTTGCGTAAATTTCCGGCCCTTGGGAAGGTGTTCACCCAATGAAAAAAGAACTTCAATCTGGCGATGCGGCACCTGATTTCACCCTCACAGCAGTAGGCGGCGCCTACGGCGAGGGTCAGGAGGTGCGTCTTTCCTTACTGCGAGGCCATACCGTGGTACTTTATTTTTATCCCAAGGACGACACTCCCGGGTGCACTACGCAGGCCTGTGGGCTGCGGGATCACTACTCCGCGTTCGTTTCCAAGGGGGCATTGGTCTTCGGCGTGAGCGTGGATTCGCCGAAGAGCCACTCCAAGTTTATCGCGAAGCATGGCCTCCCGTTTCCTCTTTTGAGTGATGAGTCGCGTGAAGTTGTGGAAGCTTACGGCGTGTGGGTTGAGAAAAGCATGTATGGTAAGAAATACATGGGCACGGAGCGCTCGACCTTTGTGATTGCGGCGGATGGAAAGATCCAGTCGATCCACCGCAAAATCCAGCCTGCAGCCCATGTGGAAACTATGCTCGAAGTCTTATGAAATCGCCCGAACCCAATGCTGTCTTGAAACTTTATGACCGTCTTTCCGCTCTCATTGAGAAGCTCCCTGGCGGCTTGCAGAAGCCGATTCTCCGGGAACTGACACCGATCCGGGAGTTATTCCTCGAGCAGCGAGCTCCTCGTATTTTACTCAGCGGCGGGAGCACGCAGAGCACACCCTCCCTGCTCGCGGCGATGGGGGCTTCCAATATTCACTGCGGCGATTCAGATCAAGGCTGGCGGTCATATCAAGGCGGGCTATCGGGAGCCATGGCCAAGATTCTGGATGCGCGGAACGACGCGCCTGATGCGCACTGGGAGACTGGCATAGCCGCTTCGATGCCGGACGTCGTGCTCTTCCTGCAAGACAGCGAAATGCCGGCCCCCGAGTGGCAGAAGTCGATTCAGAGGGCAACTTCATCAGGCGCGCCGGTCATTGCCGTTTCTTCATCGTCCGAGTTGGCTCGGAGTCTTGGCGAGCGACTAAAGGGGTCTGCGGAATTGCATGGAAAGATACGCGCCGTGTGTTCACTCGATGATCCCGGCTTTTTGGAAATCCTCTGCGCGGCACTGCCTGCTCCGGCCCAACTGGAATTTGCGCGCCTGACGAATGCCCGAAAGGCGCAGGCTTTCATCGCCTCGTCGCTATTGAAGTCCTTCAGCGCAGTATGCGGCGTGGTCGGCCTGCAGCCTATTCCGCTGGCTGATCTGCCGATTCTTGCCACATTGCAAAGTCTGATGGTGGGCATGATCATTCACACCACAGGTCGACCGGTCACCCTGAAGCTGGTCGGGGAGTTTCTCAGCGCCCTTGGATTGAGTGTCGGCGCGGGGTTTCTCTTTCGTGAAGCGGCTCGGGTGGCCGTGCGAATTGTTCCCTTCTGGGGAAATGCTGTTTCCGGCTTTGTGGCTGGAGCGGGCACCTACGCGATCGGGCGGGCTGCGATTGCCTATTTTGTGGATGACTCGCCAATACAGGAGACGCGACGGATTTTCCTCTCCATGCTGCCGAAAGGCCGTTCCGCCACGAAGCTTCCCTGATCTCCTACTATGCCCGCCGCCGATCCTGAAGCCGCCCTGAAGCGGAATGCCATTTCCGAAGTCAAAAAAATCTACGCCGAGCTTGCAGCTCTACCCATCGAGCGCTCCTGCACGCTTCGCACCGAGTGCTGCCAATTCCGCCTCACAGGCAAAACTCCCCACCTCACGCGGGGCGAGGCGCTGATTGCTGCCAAAGCTCTTCGTGCCACGGGGCGAAAATCCCAGCTATCACCTGCGGATGGAGCCTGTCCGATGTTCGACCCATTCACCGCTCGATGCCTGATCTATGAGAACCGTCCCTTCGGTTGCCGCACCCATTTTTGCGCGGCGGCAGGTGGACCGTATGCTCGAAAAGACGTGCTGCATCTCATCCATCGCCTTCAGGAAATCGACGAACACCTTGGTGGTGATGGCCCCCACCCGATACAGGATGCCGTGGCAGGTGCGCTGCAGGCTTGCCAGTGAGGGCGACTGGGCTTAGCCCGATGCGAGGACAATGGACCAAGCGGCTTTTCATTTTATCAATACCCAGCTCACCAACCCGGTGCTGGATATTCCCATGGCGGCCCTTTCGAGTTGGGCAGTGTGGTGGCCCTTGGCGATAGTGGCTGGTGTGGTCATTCTCCTGCGCGGAGGTTTTCATGCTCGCGCCATGCTTCTTGCCGCCGTGCTCGCAGTGGGCATCAACGACGGATTGGTGTGCCGGACGTTGAAAGACGTAGTTGGCCGTCCTAGGCCGAACGACACAGTCTCCGGTGTGCGCACCATCGATCTGGCACGGGCCACCCCTCGCCTGCTTGCAGTGGCTCTTCCGCTGCGAGTCAAAACCTCAGATGTCAAAAAAACGCCCCATCGCGGCAAATCCTTTCCCTCCTCGCATGCGGCAAACTGCTTCGCTTTGGCAACTGTGATCTCCGTATTTTACCGGAGGCGCGGGTGGATTGCGTTTCTTCCAGCGGTGCTTGTAGCCTTTAGCCGTATGTATGTGGGAGTCCACTGGCCTGTCGATGTGCTCGCAGGATGCCTGATTGGCGTCTTGTGCGGGCTTGGCTCCGTCTTTCTTTTAAAAACCCTCTGGAATCGCTTGGCTCCAGCGATTCTTCCCTCACTCCACAAATCCCACCCTGATTTTCTCAAACCATGAAACCCCGCTCCGTCTTTATCTTTCTCTCCGCTGTCACGCTCCTGCGCCTGGCGTGGTTGGCGATCCAAGGTGTATCGGCGCAGGAGGCGTATTACTGGATGTGCGGCTCGAGGATGGCAGCGGCTTTTTTTGATGGTCCACCGGGAACGGCTTTCCTTGTCCAATTGCTCGGCGCTGTAACCGGCGACTCACTGGAGCTTATCCGACTGGCGTGGCCACTTTTCGGATTTATCGCGGCCTGGCTGGCCTGGCTTCTCGCGCGAACCCTTTTTAATGATCTGGTAGCGAGCTGGGCAGTGGTGGCCCTGAACGCGCTACCGGTCTTCAACGAGCAATGCGTCACGGTTGGTCCAGGGATTCCCGTCATAATTCTCACTCTTGCAGGAATGCTCGCCGCTTATTCCGCCTTGGATGGGCGGCGTCTGGATTGGATTCTCGCTGCGGCCCTTTTGGGGCTGGCCTGCCTTTTCCGCTATGAGGCGGCGCTGGTGGCGCTGGGGTTGCTCATCGCGGTCCTCTCAGTTCTGCGTAAAAAAGAGAAGCCCGATACACTTGCGGTGGCCTCTTTGATTCTCCTTCCGGCAGCCGCGCTCTGGAGTCCCTTGATATGGAATGCGGCGCTCGACTGGATTCCCATCGCGGGCGGAACCTTCCAGACATTGTGGCGACCGCAGCCCGGGGGATGGACTCGGGATCTGGCGGAATACTTTCGCGAGTTTTCTTTTGCTGCTGGCATCGCGCTGGCAGGTGGGCTCGCCGGACTTCTCTGGACAGCCTGGCACAAGCAAAGCCGCGCAAGGTTTCTGTTGGTCACTGGCGGCCCTGC
>CAXNGJ010000147.1:0-4339 GCA_964201895.1 Terrimicrobiaceae bacterium | reverse complement strand
CCTCGGAATCGCGATCTATTGCTATCTGGAGTTTAATTACCACCTCTCGCTTCCCATGTTACTGGTTGGCGTCATAACGCCGGTTGTTCTCTTCAATTTCTTCTTCGCACGCCACTCGAAGGCATTATTCCTCGCCCTTGACCACTATTTCGATCCCCACACGAAGGATGGTTCAGGCGGCGGCGGCGGCAGTGGAAAAACAAATCCACCCACAAGTCCTGTTCCCGCCGCTCCGGTGGATGCCCCCACGCCCGTGGAACCGGCACTCCATGTTTGAAAAATTTCCGTTCACCTTCTTAAGCTCAACTGTCCCGATGCCGTAGGTCTGCTGGCACGCATCACGTGATTCATCGCGGCTTCCGGCGGAAACCTTCTCGATGTGAGCCAATACACTGATCCCGTCTCGCTTTCACTGGTGGCATGGTGGAGGATGACTTTGCCCGATTCGAGCAGGACACGTGCACCTTGGCTGATTCGATGAATGCCGAGTGGACGCTGCGCCGATCCGACCGGCCTGTGCGCACAGTCATTCTCGTCAGTAAACAAGATCATTGCCTCGTCGATCTTCTCTGGCGCTGGCGCTCGCGAGAGTTGAATATCGATCTCCCGCTCGTGCTCTCAAACCACGATGACACCCGTCCGCTGGTCGAACGCGAGGGGATTCGCTTCGAGAAAATCGATTTCTCGACCGACAAGCCCGCCGCCTTCGAGCAATTGGCATCGCGCCTTCGCGCGGAGGGGGCCGAACTCGTTATCCTCGCCCGCTTCATGCAAATCCCTACCGCCGAGCCTTCGAGCGCGGCGTGAAGCTGATCGGCGCGACCTGCCACTACGCCACCGATTATCTCGACCAGGGGCCGATCATTGAGCAGGAGGTTTCCCGCGTGGAGCACTACCATGAGTCCGACGACCTCATCCGCCTCGGCCGCGATTGCGAGCGCCTCACGCTCGCCCGTGGAGTCCGATTCCATGTCGAGGACCGAGTTCTCGTCCACGGCAGTCGTGCCATCGTCTTCCGCGATTAACCGCCCGTCGGATCGGCAAACTCCACTCAGTCCTCGTCAACGCACGAACCAAAAATTTGGACGATCGTTCAAATTTTTGGACGGCGGTTTTTGTTGAAGATGCGGAACCAGTTGGCGAAGTGTTTTTTCAGGCCTTCGCGGAAGGTCAGGTAGTGGCCTTCGGGTTGGCCTCCTTTTTTGAGGGCGGCGAGGAGTGCAGGGACCGACAGCTCGTCCAACTCGAAGGAGGTCCACGAAATGCCGGCGGCTGAGTCGTGGTGGGCGTCGCTGGCGGCGGTCATGGAGAGGCCACGAGATTTTGCATATTGCAGCGCTTTCTCGTTGTAGGCTTTTGCGGTTACGGCGGCGTTGAAGACTTCGAGAGCATCGATGTCGAGGGTGTCGAGAGTTTCGGCTCGGATTCCCGCCCGCCATTGATCGAAGGGATGGGCTGGAATGCCGATGCCGCCGGCCCTTTTGATTTCCGCAAGCACTTCGTGGGCGGGTTTTCCTTTGAGGTATGGGAGTGTGGCACCGATGCAAAGGAGGTGTCCTTCCGCTGTGCTCACCTCCACGCCTGGTATGACAAGGAATCCCTCCGGCAGTTGGCGTCCCTGCAGGTAATCGTGGGCCTCGCAGGTGTTGTGGTCTGTGATGGCGATTCCGCTGAGGCCGCGGCGCCGGGCAGCTTCGATCATTTCCTCGGGGCTATTGCAGGCATCTGTGGAAAAAAATGTGTGCGTGTGGAGATCGAATCGATGGAGCATGGATGCGTAAGGTTTCCCTTGTGGGCGGAACTTGTGTAAAGAACGAAGTCATCATCATGAGTGTGGCATTCAAGGAATGGGCCGTCGTCTGCGAGGCGATTGGCAGTGGCAGGCAAAGCATCATGCTCCGCAAGGGGGGCATTGCTGAAGGACGCGATGGGTTCGCCTTCAAGCACCGGGAGTTTTTTCTTTTTCCGACCTGGTTTCACGAGCAGTTGGAAAAAACCACGCTTCCGGTCGGCACGACGCTCCCGCCCCAGTTGGAGGGTGAAATCGAAATCCGCTACGCTGTGACCTTGGAGTGGAGCCGTCTTGTTACCGATGCCTCCCGTCTGCCCGCGTTGCGTCCGTTTCACATTCTCCATGACAGCGTGATTGAAGAGCGCTTCCGCTACGATGAGGTCCCCGGCATCTATGTTGGATTCGTGCGAGGATTCCGGCTCGCTTCGTCACGTCGCCTGGCCATGCAGAAAAGTTTCGGCGGATGTCGTTCCTGGCTCGATCTTCCGGGGTTGGAGGGCGTCGAACTTGTTCCGGTCATCACTGATGAGGTACATGCGGCACGATGCAGCGCGTTGGAGTCCGCTTTGGCCTGAAACTCGCCGGATTAAGCGGTCGGCTTGCGGATGTGGGATTTGACCTCGCCGTCTTTGAATCTCGTGGTGAGATCCTTCGAATTCATGGCATCTATCGCGGAGCGCAGAATGTGCCCGTTTTCATCCATGGTGATGGTGTAGCCCCGTGCCAGTGCGGCGGAGGGGTTTAGGGCGCGGAGGACGGCGGCATTTCGGGCGAGGGTTGATTTTTCGTGCTGCAACTGTGAGTCGGCGCGGCGCTCCAGGGTGTCGCGGTATGTGGAGAGTCGGCGGGAAAGCTCCGAGATTTTCAGATCTGGACGATGGCCTGCAAGGATGCGGGCGTGGCGTTCGAGGAGAAGCCGCAATTGGTGTGGAACGGATTCTGCGGTGGATTGCAGGTCCTCGAGAAGGCGGTCGAGTGTTTGTTGCTTCTCTTGGAGAATCCTGCGCGGTTCAAGGAAAAGTGCGGTTCTCTGCAGGGCGACGAGCTGATGGCTCAGTCCATCGAGACGCATGAGAACTGGTCGTCCGAGTCGGGCGGTGAGGTGCTGTAGTTTGTCGAGCAATTCGCCCGAATCGGCGGAGAGGATTTCCGCGGCGGCGCTGGGAGTCGGGGCTCGGAAGTCGGCGGCGAAATCGCAGATTGTGAAATCGATTTCGTGTCCAACGGCGCTCACGACCGGGACCGGGCTGGCTGCCACGGCGCGCGCTACGGCTTCTTCATTGAATTCCCAGAGGTCTTCCAAGCTGCCACCGCCACGAGTCACCACAATCACATCGAAGGCGGGCAGGCCGGTGGTCGATGGATCGCCAAGCAGGCGGATGGCCTCGGCGATCTCGGCGGCGGCACCTTTTCCCTGAACGCGCACGGGACAGATGACGACTTCGATGCCGCGCTGGCGGCGATGTAGGACATTCAAGAAATCCTGAATGGCCGCACCTGTGGGCGAGGTCACCACGCCGATGCGGCGGGGGAACTTGGGCAGTGGGCGTTTTTTTGCTGAGTCGAAGAGGCCTTCAGCTTCTAAGCGGCGCTTCAGCTCCTCAAACTTGGCCTGCAATGCGCCGACTCCGCGTTCTTGGATGCGGCGGACGATGATCTGGTAGTTCCCACGAGGCTCGTAAACGGTAAGGGAACCTTGAAGCTGAACCTGCACGCCGTCGGCGAAGTTCATTCCTCGCAGTTGGGAGGTTTGGCCGGCGAAAAGCACGCAGGCGATTTGCGATCCGGCGTCCTTCAGCGTGAAGTAGGCGTGGCCCGAATTTTGCCGCCGGAGATTGGATACTTCGCCTTCGACCCAAACTTCACCGATGCCATCCTCGAGCAGTCCTCGGACTTTGCGTGTGAGGGCACTGACGGTGAGAATAGCCGGTTCGGCGGGCTTTGGCGTCGGCTTGGGTTTCGAGGTGGTGCCTTTCAGGTCGAAGTCGAGTTGCATGGCGTGTTGTTGAGTGAGGAGGTAATGCGTTCGGCTAGAGCGGGGCTGATTCCGGAGACTTTTGCGATGTCCTCAGGCGAGACGGATTTGATGCGTTCTACAGAGCCGAATTTTTCGAGCAAGGCCCGCTTGCGGTTGGCGCTGACGCCGGGAATGGCATCGAGCAGGCTTTCCCGGACGCGTTTTTTTAGCAGGAGGCTGTGGTAGCCATTGGCTGTGCGGTGGGCTTCGTCGCGGATGCGTTGGAGCAGGCGCAAGGCGCCGCTGTCTTGGGGAAGCAGCATCGGAAGCGGGCGGCCGGGGCGGTGGATTTCCTCGAATTCCTTCGCCAGACCGATAATCGGCACATTTTGGAGGCCTAGGCGGCTGAGTTCGCCGCAGGCGCTGGATAGCTGGCCTCGTCCACCATCGACAATAATGAGGTCGGGTATGGCAGTGGCATTTGCGTTCTCCGACTCTCGCAGGATGCGTCCGTATCGTCGGCGCACAACTTCGGCCATGCTGGCGAAATCGTCCTGTTTGGTGAGTTCTTTGATTCGGTAGGTGCGGTA
>CAXNGJ010000146.1:0-4365 GCA_964201895.1 Terrimicrobiaceae bacterium | reverse complement strand
AAGCCTCGATCGAATCTTGGCGCTTCTTAACTTCTTTGCGCACGATGGCGAGTGCATCGGCGTCGTCGAGTGTGCTACCGGCTCCGCCTTTTTCGATAGCGGAGTTCATGAGGGCGGTTTTCAGCATACGGAGAACGCCGAGTTTCGCGGACTCGCGGGCGAGCATGGCGGCTTTGATGTCTTGGTTGATTTGGTCTTGGAAGCTCATGGGAAGTTTTAAGAATCGGAGCGAAGCGGAGAAAGACTGCCAGAGGCAGCCCGAAGGGCGAAATGTAATTTCATCAATTAAGTTTTAAGTTTGGCAGGGCGGACGCTGATCGCGGGGTGTGTGTGCCTGAACTTCAAGACATCAATCGCGGCGGAGTTGTTTTTGATTGGTGTAGGAGTTTACGATGATGTCGTAAATCCGCTGGGCGGGCAGCACGCGGGTGCTGAAGCAGTCGAGGTTTCCATCCGCTCCGATCACGGCGATGGCGAAGCCTTCGGGAACTTCGTAGGCGGCGGCTGTGCCGGGACCGTCGGGCACGGTGAGGAAGGGAATGTTTGAGCGGATGATGTCTTGCTCGCCGGAGAAGGCGGCGACGCAGAGGAGTTTCTCAGCGGCGAGGCGGGCGTAGATTTTCTGGAGCTGACCGACTTGGGAGCGGAAGGCCCATTCGCGTGGGCTTTTGGCGATGACAAGGACCACGGGTTGCCCGCGCAGATTCTTGAGGGGCTTGGCGGAGCCGGTGGAGTCTGTCCAAGTGAACGACGGGGCCTCGCGCACGACTTCGGCTTGAAGTGGGGCGGTGAGGCAAAGCGCGGCGAGGAGAGCGGTAATGGCTTTCATATTTTCATCAATTCCGCCTCTTTCGCGGCGGTGTGTTTGTCGATATCCGCAACGAACCGGTCGGTGAGTTTTTGGACCTCGCCCTCGGTGTCCCGGAGCTCGTCTTCGCTCATCTTGCCGTCCTTTTGGGTTTTCTTTGCGGCGTCCATCGCATTGCGGCGGCTGGAGCGCACGCGCACACGGGACTCCTCGGCGATGCCTTTCACGGTTTTGGCCAAGTCGCGGCGGCGCTCTTCGGATAGCTCGGGAATTGGCAGGCGGATGAGTTTGCCATCCACCGCCGGATGAATTCCGATGCGTGATTCATTGAGCGCGCGCTCGATATCGCGGACCGTGGTGCCATCGAAGGGCTGAATCACAAGCAGGCGGGGTTCCGGCGCGGTGATGAGGGCGAGTTGCTTGAGTTTCATCGTGGAGCCGTAGGCTTCGACATCGATGTTCTCCACGAGGGCGGGAGAGGCCTTGCCGGTGCGGATGGCGGCAAACTCTTGCGTCATGAAGGATACGGCTTTTTCCATGCCCTCCTCGGCTTCAAAAAGGATTTCTTCGATACTCATGGGGCTATTCGGATTTATCGGAAACAAGTGTGCCCACTTCCTCGCCGGCGATCGCCAGGCGAATGTTGTCGGGCTTGTTCATATCAAAAACGATGATTGGCATTTTGTTGTCCATGCAGAGGCTGAAAGCTGTCGAATCCATGACTTGCAGGCGGCGCGAGAGGGCCTCCGAGTAGGTGATGTGTGTGAAACGCTTGGCATCCGGGTTTTTCACGGGATCCGAGTCGTAGATGCCATCGACCTTCGTGGCTTTCAAAATGACCTGCGCGCCGATCTCAGCGGCGCGGAGGGCGGCGGTGGTGTCGGTCGAGAAAAAGGGATTTCCAGTGCCTGCGACAAAGATCACGACACGGCCGAGCTCGAGGTGGCGTGTGGCGCGGCGGACGATGAACGGTTCGGCGAGGTTCTGCATTTCGATGGCCGTTTGGACCCGGACTTCGACGCCTTGGGCTTCGAGGGCGGCCATCAGCGCGAGGCCGTTGATGACGGTGGCCAGCATGCCCATGTAGTCCGCCGTGGTGCGGTTCATTCCGCGGTGGCTTGCCGTGAGGCCGCGCCAGATGTTGCCGCCGCCGATGACGATGGCCAGTTCGACTCCAAGTTTGCGGGCCTCTGCAACTTGCGAGGCAATTTTTTGGACGACTTCGGGGCTTATGCTGTCGCGGCTTCCTGGCTCGCGGAGAACCTCTCCGCTGAGTTTGAGCACGACCCGTTTGTAGCGGACATGAGATGTTTGGGACATGGGCGAGTTCCCACATAGAACCGCATCAGGGCTCCGGAGAAAAGGATAAATCAAAACGCGTTCCCGGATTCAGCGGAAACCCCCGCAGAAATTCGGCGACGGGCAGGCGCTTGCGGCCTTCGAGTTGCACACTCAGAAGCCTCAGGGAACCCGTTGCACAGGCGACCACCAGAGAGTCGGCATCCGCTTGCAGCACGCTGCCGGGAATACCCGAGGCAGAATCTTCGGCTGCGGAATGGATTTTTAAAACATGACCCGATATGCGGGCAAATGCTCCCGGCCATGGCGACATCGCCCGCACCCTCAGGGCGAGCTCTGATGAGGACTGGGTCCAATCGAGAAAGCCATCCGCTTTTTTCAATTTCGGCGCGTAGGTGGCTTTTTCCGGGTCTTGAGGCGTGCGGGGCGCTTTGCCCGCCGCTAGCAACTCCAAGGCTCGGAGCAGGCATGGCGCAGCGAGGGCCGCAAGCCGGTCATGGAGTTCGCCGGTTGTCTCCTGCGGGCCTATTTCCAAAGCCTCCTCAAGCAGGACATCCCCCGTATCGAGGCCCTCGTCCATATACATCACAGTCATTCCCGTGGAGGCATCCCCCGCCAGGATTGATGCGTGGATCGGCGATGCACCGCGATGGCGGGGCAGGAGCGAGGCGTGGAGGTTGAGGCAGCCGAGATGTGGCAATTCCAGGACGCACTTCGGTAGAATCTGACCGTAGGCCACTACCACCATGATGTCCGGCTTCAGGCTCCGCAGCATTTCGAGGGATGCCGCATCGCGGAGCTTCGGAGGTTGGTACACGGGAATTTCCCGTTCCACCGCGAGCTTTTTGATCGCCGAGGCGCGTGGCTTCAGGTCGCGCCCAGCGGGTTTGTCGGGTTGGGTGATGACGCCTGGAACTTCGTATTTTCCCGAGTCGAGGAGAGCCTTCAAGGCGGGGAGTCCGATCTCTCCGGTGCCGCAAAAAACAACGCGCATCATTTTTAGAATCTCAGTCGTGAAGTGGCGGCCTGACGCGTCATCTGCGCGCGGGACATCATGAGTTCCCCGGCCGTGACCTCGCGCTGGCCGATGGATGAGGCGCAGCCGGTGCAGAGATAGTCGTAGATTTCCTTATCGGGCAGGACGAGAAGAAGCTTCTCGCGCACCGGCATGGCGGTGGCGCATTTCTTGCAATAGAGCGACGAGGCGCGAAGGCTTTCAAATTGCTGCATGGGTCAGGCGGGTTTCAGGTGGTTGGTTTCATTCACACTAAATCCACCTGTCCTCTGGATCAACCTTCGCGGCGCGTCCCGAATCGCGATTGTGCTTGCCAGACCAGTATCGAATTGGTTTTTCGGAAGCCTCACTTAAAACTCACCATGTCCGACACAACCATTCTTTCCATTCGCGCTCGTCAAATCCTCGATTCGCGCGGCAATCCCACCATCGAAGCCGATGTCGAACTCGCCGGCGGGGCCATTGGCCGTGCTGCAGTTCCCAGCGGAGCCAGCACCGGTGAACACGAGGCGGTCGAACTCCGCGATGGAAATAAAGCCAGCTACCTCGGCAAAGGCGTGACCAAGGCCGTCGCCAATGTTTCCAAGCTTCTCACTCCCGCTCTGATCGGCCTCGATGCCGCAGATCAAGTGTCGGTGGATAAAACGATGCTCGCAGTGGACGGCACGCCGACGAAAAAGAAAGTCGGAGCCAACGCCATCCTTGCAGTCTCTCTCGCCACAGCGAAGGCCGCCGCCGCGCAGATCGGCCAGCCTCTTTACAAATACCTCGGCGGACCCAATGCCAAGGTTCTTCCCGTTCCGATGATGAACATCCTCAACGGCGGCGCGCACAGCGATGCTCCAATTGATTTCCAGGAGTTCATGATCGTGCCAAAAGACTTCCCGACCTTCTCCGAGGCCCTTCGCGCCGGCACTGAGATTTTCCACGCGCTCAAGAGCGAACTCAAAGGCCGCAAGCTTTCTACCGCTATCGGTGATGAGGGCGGATTCGCCCCGGCACTCTCCAGCGCCGAAGACGCTCTGGACTCGATCGCCAAGGCCGTGAAAGCCGCCGGCTACAAATTCGGCAAAGAAATCTTCATCGCCCTTGATTGCGCCTCCAGCGAGTTCTACGACTCCGCCAAGAAGGCCTATGTTTTCAAGAAGTCCGATGGATCCAAGCGCAGCGCCGATGAGCTCGTCGCTTACTACGCTGGCCTCTGCAAAAAATACCCCATCATCTCGATCGAAGACGGCTGTGC
>CAXNGJ010000145.1:0-4391 GCA_964201895.1 Terrimicrobiaceae bacterium | reverse complement strand
GTTCCACCGACTCCACTTGGCAAATCCTCCAAGGCGAAGCCGCCAAAATCCCCACCCTCCGCCCGGTTCAGAATCCGGGGCCGCATGGTTTCGGACGCGCGATCATTCAATTTCCCCCTTTTCCCCTTCATTTTTTTCAGTTTTCAGGTCTCCAATTTGAGGTCTCAAACTCCACTCTTCCCTTTCCCTCTCCAAGTTCTTTCCTCCTTACTTGACAACCTCCCGTTAGTGTAAGATTGTCTTACCATGACCACCACCCTCTCATCCAAAGGGCAAATCGTCTTGAATGCCAGCATGCGTCGCGCGCTGGGCCTTACTTCCGGGATGAAGTTTGAAGTTCGAGGCGAGAGCGACCGCATTATTTTAAAGCCCATTCGCTTATCGAGGACAGAAGCCAGAATCATCAAAGAAAACTCTACTGGTTGCTCTGTTTTGGATATTGAAGACGCCCCCCCGCTTACCAGCGACCGCGTTGCCGCCGCGCTCGCCGACTTCCCGTGAGCTATCTCCTGGATGTCAACGCGCTGATCGCAATCGGCTACAAAAAACACGAGTTTCATCAACGCGTTACTCTCTGGGCTGAAGGAAAAAATCTCCTCACTTGCAGCATTTCGGAGATCGGCTTCGTGCGAGTTCTTTCCGGCCTGCCCGAGGTCAAAGTCACGACTGCACTCTGCTGCCAATTACTCGCGCAAATGAAAGTCGATTGGAAAATGCAGCTTCTGCCAGATCACCGCTCTGCTGAAACTTTGCCCGATTGGGCGCGGAGTCCGCGACAAGTTACCGATGGACACCTCCTCGATTTAGCTCAAGCCCATATAGCCCAGTTGGCAACGACTGATGGCGGAATTCCCGGTGCTTTTCTGATTCCGAGCATCTCATAAAAAATGCCCAACCCTCCTGAATCCAAGCCCGCTCGACCGCTCTCGCTGCTCTCGGTTGTCATCCCCGCGCGGGACGAGGAGGGCTGCATCGCATCCACCCTCGAGCACCTGCACTTGGAGCTTTCCCTCCGAGGCGTTCCCCACGAAATCGTTGTGGTGGACGACGGTTCCACCGACTCCACTTGGCAAATCCTCCAAGGCGAAGCCGCCAAAATCCCCACCCTCCGCCCAATCCAAAATCCCGGTCCGCACGGTTTCGGGCGTGCGATCACCAAGGGTCTCGACTCCATGGCCGGTGATGCCGTGGTCATTATGATGGCCGACGAATCCGACGACTGCCGCGATGTCGTTCGCTACTGGCAAGCCCTCAATGAAGGCCACGACTGCGTCTTCGGTAGCCGCTTCCTCAAGCACGGCGGAGTGATCGACTATCCGCCCCTCAAGCTCGCTCTCAACCGCGCCGCAAACCTCTTCATCCGCATCCTCTTTCGCCACGGCCTCAACGACACCACCAACGCCTTCAAAGCCTATCGCCGCACGGTCATCGACGGCATCCGCCCCATCCTCTCCCCGCATTTCAACATCACGGTCGAACTCCCGCTCAAAGCCATTATCCGTGGGTTCAGTTTTACCACCATCCCCATCACTTGGTGCAACCGCCGCACCGGCACCGCCAAGCTCAAGATCAAAGAAATGGGCAGCCGCTACCTTTTCATCTGCCTCTATGTCTGGCTGGAAAAATATTTCTCTCGTGGGGATTACCTGAAACCCTCGTCCTGAGCTATCTATGGAAACAAACCAAGCCCACGCTGATTCCGACCTTCAACGAATTTACGCCCAGCGTTTCTCTACGAACCTTGAGTATCGCAAATCGGTTTGGCGAATCCTGATCCAAGATTTTTTCCAAAAACTGATCCCAAAAAATTCCGTCATTCTTGATCTTGGCTGTGGATATGGCGAATTCATCAACCAAGTCGAGGCCCAGCAAAAATTCGGGATGGACCTGAACCCCGACTCGCCCAAGTTCCTCGCGCCCGGCGTGAAATTCCTCTCCCAAGATTGTTCCAAACCCTGGCCCATGGAGAACGGGACACTCGATGTCGTTTTCACGAGCAATTTTTTCGAGCACCTTCCCGACAAATCCTCACTTGGTCGCACTCTCGACGAGGTCAAGCGCTGCCTGAAAACCGGCGGCGGGCGTTTGATCGCCATGGGCCCGAATATCAAACGCACTGGTGGCGCCTATTGGGATTTTTGGGACCACTATTTGCCACTCAGCGAGCAATCCCTCGGAGAAGCCCTCGAAAACCGGGGCTTCAAAATCAAAACCCAGTTGCCCTCTTTTCTGCCATACACCATGGCTGGGAAAAGACCCGTCCCCGCCTTTATGGTTAAAGCCTATCTGCGGTTGCCGATCGCGTGGCGATTTTTTGGGCAGCAGTTCCTTGTGGTTGGAGAAATATGAGCCGCCGCACAAAGCAAGTAGTTGAAAAATCGCAAGACCATGTTGTGAAGAACTTCACCTATGCCGCTGCGGTTTTGGCCGCTTTTGCCATTCTATGCTCCCTCTGGGCGCTCACCCGCGAGTGGGACAAGCCACTGTTGGACCTTCACTCGTTTCGTCAAACGCAGACGGCCATTTCGGCTTATTACATGGTTGGGAATCCCAGTGTCTTCCTTGACTACATTACGCCAGTTCTTGGAAAGCCGTGGCGTATTCCAATGGAAGTTCCATTTTACCAATGGGTTGTAGCGAGATTGCATGAGGCCTCCAGTATGGGACTCGACCAAAGCGGCAAGTTTGTATCCATAATCTTTCTCTTTGCCTGTATCGGGCCGATATGGATTTTGTTTCGAACCCTCCGAATACCCTTGGCGCCGCGTTGGCTAACGATCGCCGTTTTCCTTTCGATGCCCTTGCATCTGTATTGGGGAAGGTCGTTTCTCATCGAAACGATGGGATTGTTCCTGTCGCTTTCCATGGTCTCTTGCACCTTTACTGGATACCGGAGCAAAGACTGGCGCTGGCTCGCGGCGGGCCTCGTATTCGGAATTCTCGCCGCGCTCTGCAAAATCACAACATGGGCTGTTGCCTGCGGCGTGACGGGGTTACTTGTGCTTTTTTCGGATGGTTTGCCGAGGCGCAAAGACCTCTCCTGGCTCATCCTCACCGGCGCGGTGGCCATCTTGCCGATTGTTCCAGGAAAACTCTGGCTTGCTTATGGAGACGATGTGAAAGCCGCCAACCCCTTTGCTCGCGAAATCATCACCGCCTCCTCGGACAAGCAATCCATATGGACTTTCGGCTCATGGGAGCAAAAAACCAGCCCTGCCGTGTGGGAGCGCATAGGCAATCACATGGGGGATCAACTCGCCACTCCCGTTCCATTTTTTGGCCATTGGTTCGTGCCTTTGCTTCTTATCGCCGGTGCACTGGCGAATACCAAGCGCCTGCCGCTTTTGTTGATTTTCCTTGTCGGTTTCGCTGCGGGCCCGCTGATTTTCACGAACCTGTATTTCGAACACAACTATTACTGGGTTGCTAACGGCACGTGGCTCGTCTTGGCGCTCGGTGTAGCCCTGGCCTCGATCTCGGAATTCCGCCCGAAGCAAGTCTGGCCGCAATACACCGCCACCGCACTTTCTGCCGTGCTTTGCATCGCGGGCTTGGCTGCTTGGCACTCGAAGTTCCTGCCGCTTTTGCAAAATCTTCCCGATCGGGAAAAATTGGCAGAGGCATGGATCGGGCCCATTCAAAAACTCGTGCCGCCTGAGAGGTCCATTTTGATTCTTGGCAATGACTGGAATCCGAATGCCCTTTATTACGCCGAACGAAAGGGCATTGGCTATCCGAGCGTCGCAGGGGTGCCTTTTCCCTCGCCTTTGTTCGAGGAGTCACTCACAAAATTCACCAAAGAGGATCGGCTCGGCGCGGTGGTGGTCAGTGAGCAAATCTTGACTGGTCTTGACAAGCCGCTGTTGATGGCTCAACTGGAAAGGCTGGGAATGTCTCCCAAAGCAACTCGGACGGGGTTCGGCGTGGCTTTTCCAGCTAAAGATTTGAGTCAATGAATCATTAGTTCTAAGTGAAAAAATTTCTGATTTTCATCGTTTCCTTTAATGCCGAGCGGCACATCGCTTCGGTTTTTTCCAGAATCCCATACGGTCGCTTGCCTGAGGGAACTGAGCTGCTTTTAATCGACGATGCCTCGAAAGAGGCCACATTCGCCGTATCCCAAGAGGCTGCCAAGAATTGTCCGATTAAATGCACCTTACTCGAAAATCCCGTAAACTTGGGCTATGGCGGCAACCAGAAACTGGGCTATGAATTTGCAATCACACAAGGTTTCGATGCAGTGGTGTTGATCCACGGAGACGGCCAGTATGCCCCGGAGTTGATTCCCGAAATGTTTTCCCCTATCGCCGAGGGGAAATCGGACCTCGTGCTGGGATCGCGAATGATGAGGAAGCAGGATGCGATCACAGGCGGCATGCCGCTCTACAAGT
>CAXNGJ010000144.1:0-4403 GCA_964201895.1 Terrimicrobiaceae bacterium | reverse complement strand
GACGGCGAAGAAGTTTGATGTGAAGGTGAAAGAGGCTGAGAACGCTTTTGAGAGCAATGTGCGGGAGGTGCTTTTCTACGACACGGAGGATTTCGCACTTTATAAAAATCACTTCATCCTGCGTTTGCGCACGCACTACAAGGGCGGTTGGCCACAAGGGATTCCGGAGCTAACATTCAAATTCCGGCATCCGGATTTCCAGTCAGCAGCGGCGGTGGATGTGCGTCCGGCGAATCCAGGTGGCATTGCGAAAATCAAATTCAAGGAGGAACTCCTGCCGCTGCGGGAGACGCTCGGCGGCACGCGTTCGATTTTTTCGCACAACTGCGTGCTGGCCAAGCCGCGGGAGGGTTTGGAAATCGCGGTAAAGGATCTGGCAGGAGCTTTTCCAGCGATTCATCAGGTCGGCGCGGACCATGAGTCGCCACTCAGACTCGTTAATGACATGGCGGTGGAGGAGGTGCAGGTCGATGTGGGCGAACTGCACTTTGGCGGAGGTTTCAATGGCAAAACAACGATCGCTGTGTGGCGCACGCGCAAATACGAGCGGGCGTTCTGCGGTGAATTCGCGTTCCAGTGCCGCTTTGACAGCGAGGATGAAATCCACAAGTCGAGCCTGAAGCGGGCGGAAGATTTCTACAAAACGCTCCAACTCGACGCCCAAGAGTGGGTATCCCTCGGCACCACCAAGACAGCTCTTGTTTACCAACTCGGACAGTCTCCCCATGCCACCCGCAGCGAGTAATATGCCAAGTGCATCGGAAATCTTCCGCGTGTTTGCCAAGATCGGTATCACGAGCTTCGGAGGCGGTCTTGTCGCCTACCTGCGCGATGCGCTGGTGACGGATAAAAAATGGATGGATGAGGAGGAATTCCTGGCCGCGCTCGAGATCGGCCAGACACTCCCGGGTCTGAATTCGGTGAATGTGGCGATCATTGCCGGGCGGAAACTGGCCGGCCCACAAGGCGCTGTTGCTGCAGCTTTGGGCCTGATTCTTCCAGGCGTGCTGCTTTTGCTGGTATTAGGCATTTTATATGACCGCTTCCGCCACAATCCCAATGTCGCCGCAGCACTTGCTGGCGTCGCCGCAGCCGCTGTGGGACTACTTCTACAGGTCACTCTCAAGATCGGCGCCAAGCAATTTCTCAACCTTCGCGACCTTTGCTTTGTTCTGGGAACTTTTTACCTTGTGGCTTTCCACCATGTGTCCTTGCCAGTGGTTCTTTTTCTCATCGCCCCCATCGCAATCATTCTGTGCCGTCCGAGATCGGCGAAGCCAAATCCATGAGCGACCTCGTTAAAATTCTGAATGTCTTTTGCCTCCTCTCCCTGCTCGCCGTGGGAGGCGGGAGTGCCGTGCTGCCACAAATGGAGCACGAGACCGTAAGCTTGCACCAATGGGTCACAGGCGATCAGTTTGCGACGATTTACAGCCTGGGCCAAATGGCACCCGGGCCAAACATGTCCATGGTCGCCCTCATCGGCTGGCAGGCGGCCGGCGCGGCGGGTCTTATCATCGCACTCGTGGCATTCTACCTGCCATCGAGTTTTCTGACTTACGGATGCAGCTACATTTGGGATCATTTCAAGGAAAACCCCTGGCGCGCTTCCGTGCAACGAGGCATGGCTCCAATCACCATTGGACTCATGCTGGCAGGCGTCCACGCAGTCGGCAAAACGGCCTGCATCAACCCCAGCCACAGCATGCACTTTAATACCATCACCTGCACCATCGGACTTGCCGTAACAGGAATTCTCTTCGCCAAGCGCATCAACCCCGCCTTGCTCATGCTCCTCGGCGGGGTGGCGGGATGGTTTTTGTTGCGAGGGCATTGAAAGCCCAAACCAGCGGCATCTGAAAGCGCGCCTCCCCGCCAAATGCAAAATTAAAGAGCCTCCCACAGGTGTCATATAAAATGGCTTATGCTCAAAAACGCGTTCCTCCTCCTCTGCTTCGCAATCCAAATCCTCCTTATCTGGCCGACATTTGCGAGCGCGGGAGATTTTCAAAAACCTCCGGCCAAGGAGGAAATGGAGGCCATTTTTCAAGAAGGCTTCGCGAAATCGGCTGAGCGCTTGGAGTCGAAGTTTGCACAGAATTACAAACCTTCGAGCATCGGATTGTCACTGAACTCCGAAACCTCGAATTTCACAGCTTGGCTGGACCTCTGGCGTTGGTGCAAAATTTTTTCGGCATTGAGCGAAGAGGAGGCCGACAAGCATATCGAGAGCGGCCTTGCCAGAGAGCTCTTGAGCGACTCCACGGTTTCCCGAATGTTTTTTTCGACACTCTCGGAACAGGACTCGGTGCCTCAAGTCCTGAACAACCTGGGCTCGATCCGGACGGCGCATCCGCAAAAATTCAGGGAATACGCCAGTCTGGCGATCGCCATCGCAGTGGTGAACGATGTCCCACTTCCTCAAGGATGGCCCCACCACCAAGTGGCCCAGGAACTCGTTCCCGCCAGCATTCTCCCGGTTGACCAACAGTTTTTGCGCTGGGTCGCCGCCAACGAGGCGTTGCAACTGCTTCTGGACCCCCGCAAACTTTCCCCGTCACAACTCAAATTTGTGGTGGATGCTTTCATCACGGACGACGAACTGGTCTGGGCCAGAAAGTATGTGCGCCTGACGCGCTCGACCTTTGAAATGGCGTATTTCCAGATCAATTACAGCCACGAAAGACTGAAGGCGCAGCAATATGATTGGACCGGTGGCCCCTACACGCTCGGCGCGATCCGAAAGATGGGTGGAATCTGCGTTGACCAAGCCTACTACGCCTCGATGGCCGGCAAAGCGCTCGGGTTGCCCACATTGTTTTTCACCGGCCAGGGCAGCGATGGAGGCCACGCCTGGTTCGGATACATGCGCAGCGACGACCAGTGGGAAATCGACTGCGGACGCTATTCCCAGCACAACTACGCCACCGGCGAGGCGATGGATCCCCAAACTTGGCAACCCATAAGCGACCATGAACTGAAACTCCTCGCCGCGCGCTTCCGCGACAAACAGGAGTTCGCCGCCTCCATGAATACGCTGGCTGTGGCGGAAATTCTGGAAAAGTCGGGTGAGAGCCTCCGGGCTCGGCAGGCCTATGAAAAAGCGATTCAACTTTGCCCACAGAATGCCGATGCTTGGTCGGTAGCCGCCGCCTTCCTGCAACGCAGTGGAACCCCTTCAAAAGAACGCATCCTTTTCCATGAACGGGCGAAAACGCAGTTCGCAAACCAGGCGGATTTGAAAGTCCTCCACCAACAAGCGCTCATTTCAATTTATCAGGAACAGGGCGACCTCGACTCGGTGAAAAAAATTGAGCAGCAAATCCTGTCTCAAAACAAACGCAGACGCTCTGACCTAAGCGTCAATATGGCCGCCGACCAGCTCATGGCCATGCTGGAAGCGGGAAACATGTCCGAGGCGGAAAAACTCTTTCGCAGACAAGTCTACTCCCTGAGCCAAGCTGGTGGTGGAAATTTCTACTACGATGTCGCCGAGCCATACATCCGCGTGCTTATTGAAAAAGGTGATAAAAGCGAAGCCCGACGCAGCATCGACCTTGTTCGCCGGAAACTGGCCCCCCAACCGGGAGGAATACTGGATGCCTCGATGAGTGGGTTGGAGAAAGCAACGGAATTAAAAAACAACCCAGCCGTCCCAAGCTCACTCCCTCCCCCAAGTTTGTAAGCTTAACTCCCTACGGCTGGGTTGTTCTTTATGAAACAAACTGAAGCAAACGCCATGCCAAGTCTTCGCCAAGCGCGAAAATCCGGCTCACTGAGCGAAGTGATTTTCCAACAAGTCACTTCCCTTCAGTTTTTTAAATTCTGTAAACTCCGTCCAAAAAATCCCCATTGGACTCAAAATCGGAAAACCAACACGCTGGTGAAAAAGCTCCACTTCGCTCCGCAAATGGTAAAAATTCCGCACCTATTTGCATGTCCATCCTTTTTCGAATTCTCGATTTCACCCTAAACCGTCCGTCGGTGCCAACGACACTTTTCGGAATCTGGCTCGCCATTCTCTATCATGTGTCGAACAGCGTGCCGGTGGAGATGCCGGAGATGGTCATGCCTCAGCAGGATAAAATCCTGCACTTCGTGTTTTTTCTCGGTGGCGGAACCGTCCTCGCAGCCTCGTTGCGTCTTCTTGCCAAGCTACAAGGCATCCATTTGCTTTTGGCCGTGGCACTGGTAATGGGAGTTCTTGGCGCGCTCGACGAATACAATCAGCACTTCATCCCAGGACGCTCCGGGCTGAGTCTTGCAGATTGGATTGCTGACATGATCGGCGCGCTTGCTGCTGTTGGACTGCTTCACCTCCTCGTTGCCAAACTCCGGACGAGAGAAATCAACGAAGCCTGATACTCTGACGAAATCCGAACGACCGCTCGGATGCGTTAGAC
>CAXNGJ010000143.1:0-4416 GCA_964201895.1 Terrimicrobiaceae bacterium | reverse complement strand
CGTCTTTGTCAACGGCGCCAAATGCCATCTTGCCGATCAGCGATTCGAGGTCCACGGCGGATTCGGTGAGTGTGATGCGTGTCCCGGGTTTCAAAAAGGTCTCATCCGCTCCAGGCGAGAGAGCGACAAACTTGTCCCCGATCAGGCCTGTGGTTTTGATGGAGGCCATGGAGTCTGTGGGCAATTGCAGTCCCGAGAGAACACGCATGGTGACGATGGCGCTGAAATCCGAGGGTTCGATGCGCACAGCCTCCACGCGGCCGACCGTGACACCGGCGACCATCACGCTGCTGCCGGGGTGTAAGCCTCCGGCATTAGTGAAGCGGGATTCAATGATGTGTGTATCGCCGCCGAGAGCGGAGCCCGTCCCGACTTGAATCGTAAGGTAGGTGATGGCGGAGATTCCAAGGAGCACGAAGAGGCCAACGGAAAGCTCGAGTTTGGTATTTTTCATAAATTCAGGGTGTCTGTTGATTGCGTCGTATTTCCGTCAAGGCTTCGCCAAGCGCCTGGGCGCTGTCCCGGAAGAGCGACACAACCGGGTTACTTGAAGATGAAAACTCGCCCGGCGTGCCGACAAATGCAATGCGCCCTTGGTTCAACAGGGCCACCCGATCGCTGGCGACAAGCGCCTCAGGGACATCATGTGTCACGATGAGCGCTGTGAAGTTGAAATGGCGTTGGTATTTGGCGATCATCGAGAAAACGGCATTCCGCCTCAACGGATCGAGCCCTGCAGTGGGTTCATCAAAAAGGACCAGTTCGGGACGCGTTACAATTGCTCTCGCCAAGGCCAATCGCTTCTGCATGCCGCCTGAAAGTTGGGCTGGGTAGTGGTGGAGGAAGTCTTCCATTTCCAGTTGTTGCAAAGCATCCCGGCAGCGATTCAGGATTTCCATCCTCCCCAGAGTTGTCGTTTGCTCCAAAGGTAGGGCCACATTTTCCAGCGCGGTGAGGGAATCGAACAGCGCGTTGCTCTGGAAGAGAAAACTACATCTCCTGCGGAACTCGTCGCGGGCGGCGGAATCTCCAGCGCTCAGTTCCAGTCCGTCAAAGCGGATTCGCCCGGCGTCTGGTTGCAGAATGTTTGCGAGGCATTTCAGGAAGACGGATTTTCCAGTGCCGCTCGGGCCGAGAACGCTGAAAATGCTTCCGCGCGGAACTTCCAGATCGATCCCACTGAGAATGGACTTCCCATTGAAGCCTTTTCGCAGGTCCTCGACATGAAGGGCGATGGTGGGCTTGGCAGTTTCCATGCTCAGACAAAAAACGAACTGATGATGTAATCCACCACGAGCACCGCGATGCTCGAAAGCACCACCGCCCGAGTCGTGCAGGCGCTCACGGCCCGTGCGCCAACGGACGATCCATTCCTGTCAGCGTGAAATCCCTGATAAGCGCAGATGCTCATCGACAAAAGCCCGAACGCCGCCGCCTTGCTGAAGCATTCCATCAAATCCCTCGCCTCAACCGCCCGGTGCACAGCGGACCAGTAAACTCCCGAATCCACGCCGAGCAGCACCGATCCCGAAAGGCTTCCTCCCCATATTCCCAAGATGACAAAAAGTGCTGTCTGGATTGGAAAAACAATCAGAGCCGCAACGAGGCGTGGTGCCACAAGGTAGCCATGACTGTTCACTCCCATCGTCTCCAAGGCCACGATTTGCTCGGTGTTTCGCTGGATTCCCAACTCCGCTGCAAAAGCCGATCCCGCCTGCCCGATGAGCATCAGCGCAGCCAGAACGGGTGCCATTTCTCGCACCAGACTCAGCGAAACCAAAGTTCCCAACAAACCCTGCGAACCAAACCGGCTTAGCACATGGTAGCCCTGCAAACCCAACACCAACCCGGTGAAAACGCCTACAATCAAGATGACCGGAAGACAAACCGTTCCCTGCTCGTGCACAGCCCGGGCAATCCGCGTCACAAGGCGCTTGGTCTGCGACAAGGAGAGAAACGACCTCCCGGTGAAAAGCGAGAAGTCGCCCATCTCAAAAACAACGCGGAGCGTCCTCCTACCGAGCCAGTGCAACATTAGGCTGATAATTGACATCAAAATGCCGATTTTACAACTGCTCCCGCCAGTCAGATCCAGAAACAGAGGCAGCCCGCGATCAAAATTTCTTCTTCAGGAAAATCCTTCGCAGAGGGTGCTCGTCAAGGACATTGGCTTTCAGCCCTCCCAGTTTCGCGGGGTCGTAGAGCTGGATGCCCACATAATAGTAGATCGGGCAGACGGGCATGGCTTTTTGCACCAGCAGATCCTCTGCGCGCCGGAGAATGTCGAAGCGGCGGCCTGGATCGAGTTCCCGGGAGGCCTCGGCAATGAGGGCGTCGTAGTCGGAACTGGACCAGCCCGTGCGGTTGTTTCCGCCGCCGGTCAGGAACATGTCGAGGAAGGTGTTCGGGTCGGGATAATCGCCGACCCAGCTGGACCGGGCTATGTCATAGTCCAAAAGCGAGAGGGAGTTCAGGTAAACTTTCCACTCCTGTCGCTCGAGGTTCAGATTCACTCCTAAGGTTTCCCGCCACATGCTTTGAAGCTCCACGGCGATCGCCTCGTTGAGTTCACTTTTGCTGTAGAGGTAGCGGGCGTTGGGGAATCCCTTGCCGCCCGGATATCCGGCCTCGGCCATCAAGCGCGCGGCTTCCTTGGGGTCGAATGGCGCGCCTTCCGTTCCCTCGTAACCGGGGATGCCCGGCGGGACAAACCCGGGCGCGGGAAGCTCTCCCGCACGGGTTATTTTTTCGACAATGCGCTCTTTGTCCACCGCCAGCGAAAAAGCCCGCCTCACCCGCTCGTCTCGGAACGGCCCGCGCTCGCAATTATAGCGTAAAAAGTAAATCCCCAGAAACGGTGCCGCATGGAAATCCGCCCGCTTTTTCAGATCGTCAAGCAGCGCCGGCGGTGCGAGACCTTTGTCCATCAGAAGGTCCGCGAGACCGCTGGCATAAAAATTAAACGCCACATTGGCATCCGAGATCGGCAGCACATCAATCGTCTCAAGCTGCACACCGCCCTGATCCCAATAGTGGGGGTTTTTTTTCAAGCGGATCCGGTTGTTGATCCGCCAATCTTCGAGCGTGTAGGCGCCGTTACCGACGAGGTTGCCGGGTTTCACCCAATCATCTCCCAAGCGCTCGATGAGCTTCACCGGCACCGGATGCAGTGTGGAAAAAGCGCAAAGCTGAATGAAGTAAGGCGTGGGATTTTCCAACTCCACGAGCAGCGTCCGGTCGTCCACTGCGCGAACCCCGACCTGCGCGAAGTCTGTGATTTTTCCTTCCGCAAAAGCCTGAGCGTTTTTGATCGGGAAGAGTTGGTAATTGTATTGTGAGCCTGTCTCCGGCGTGAGCGTGCGTTTCCAGCTGGCCACGAAATCCCGCGTCGTCAGCGCGCTGCCATCGCTCCATTTGGCATCCGGCCTCAGGTAAAAAGTGTAAGTCTTGCCATCCGGCGAAATCTCCCACTGCTTGGCAACTCCCGGCACCGCCTGTCCAGCCTCGTTGTAGGCGCAGAGACCTTCGAAGAGGGCATTAACGACCCTCCCCTCCGGTTGGCCGGTGATGATCGCTGGATCGAGCGTCTCCGGCTCCGCGCCGTTCACGAAAACCAAATCTGCACGATCCCCGTCGCCCTCGCAGCCGGCAAGGGCAAGTGCAAGAATTGCCATGCAAATCCAGCGTCCGAAGCGTAACATCATTTCTCTATGAAAGCGGGAATCCATTTCTCTGCAATATTGATCGCCCTTCTGCTTGCCGGTTGCGCCTCGCGTCCACCGCTGCCCACCGTGCCCCAAGTGGACCTCAAACGCTACGAAGGCCGCTGGTTCGAAATTGCTAAATATCCGAATTGGTTCCAAGGCGGATGCATGGCCGACACCACGGCCGAATACACCGCGCAGCCGGATGGCACCATCCGCATCGTGAATCGCTGCCGCCAAAAAAACGGCACCATTCGCGAGGCGAGGGGACAGGCTTCCGTGGTGACGGGTTCGAACAACGCCAAGCTTCGCGTCCGCTTTGCCGGAAGCCCCATTGCTGGCGACTATTGGATCCTCGGATTGGATGAAAAAAACTACTCCTGGGCGCTGGTGGGGCATCCCTCGCGGCAGTTCCTCTGGATTCTCTCCCGCGAGTCCCAGATGAATCCTGAGACTTATTCCCGGATTGTGACCCTCGCAGAGAAACTCGGCTACAAGTCCGAGCGAATCGAAAAAAGCAACCAGACTGCACCGCGATGAACCACGATCTACGCCGCGCCCTTCTCTACGTCCGCCGGGCATGCCTTTTGAAATGCCCTGAGTGCGGCACCAGACCCATTTTTTTACCGATCCTGCGTATCCGCCGGTTGCGCGACTACTTCACTCCTCTCGATGGCTGTCCCCGCTGCGGCTATGCCTATGAGCGGGAAAC
>CAXNGJ010000142.1:0-4452 GCA_964201895.1 Terrimicrobiaceae bacterium | reverse complement strand
CGCAGCCTCGTTTCGCGAGGAGTTCGAACCGTCATCGTGGCAAACCGCACATTCGACCGCGCCGCCGCGCTGGCGGATCAGATCGGCGGATTGGCCGTTCATTTCGACCACTGGCACACAGCCTTCGACGAGGTGGACATCCTCATTTGTTCGACGGCCGCCCCCCACCCTATTGTGACCCGCGAGAAGCTGGAATCCATCATGCGCCGCCACAATGAACGACCGCTTTTTATAATAGATCTGGCCGTTCCTCGCGATGTGGATGCCTCGGTGAACGAACTCGAGAATGTCTATCTCTACGATATCGATTCCATCGAAGAAATTGCCCGCCAATCCTTGAATATCCGCCAGGCCGAGATTGTGCGCTGCGAGGCGCTCATCGACACCCATGTGGCGGATTTCATGCATTGGATGCGCAACCACCCGACTCCATCCCTTTGAAAAAAATCATTCTTGGCACCCGAGGGAGCGAGCTCGCTCTTGTTCAAACACGCGAAACGGCCATACGCCTGTGTCAGGCGCACCCTGAATTGCTGGTCGAACAAAAGATCATCAAGACCACAGGCGACAAGCGACTCGATGTTAGCCTGAGCGCTCCCGGTTCGCTGGAGAAGGGACTTTTCACCAAGGAACTCGAAGAGGCCCTGCTGCGCGGCGAAATTCACGCCGCCGTCCACAGCCTGAAAGACCTTCCGACCGAACTCCCGCCGAAACTTTCCGTGGGGGCCATTCTTGAGCGCGAGGATGATTCCGACTGCCTGGCCTCGAAACACGATGGAGGCTGGCAGGGTTTGCCGCAGGGGGGCGTCGTCGCCACTTCCAGCCTGCGCCGCAAAAACCAACTCCTCCTTCTGCGCCCCGATCTCCAGACAGCGGAAATCCGAGGCAACATGGGAACCCGCCTCCGCAAACTCCTTGAAAGCGACACCCTCGACGGGCTCATTCTAGCAAAGGCGGTCATAAATCGCCTCGGATCGGATCTCATCCCAGAAGGAGTCCGCGTGACTGTAATCGAGGAAATGCTCCCCGCGCCCGGTCAAGGCGCCATCGGCATCGAGTGCCTGGAGGCTGATGCCGAAACGCTCCGTATTCTTGCAGCCATCCACCACGAAGACACCGCCCGCTGCGTCAATGCCGAGCGGGATTTTTTAAAGAACCTCGGCGGCGGATGCAGCCTGCCCCTCGGGGCACGCGCAACAATCCAGGATGGCAAAGTGCACCTTCGCGCCGCACTCTTTCAAAACGGCGCAGTCGAATGGCTCACGCCTTGATCCAACAATAATACCCAACCACAAATTATGCCCTGCCTCGATTACCCACTCGCTCAACTCCAAACCTACACAGGCACAAACCCACGCCCCGCCGATTTTGATGACTACTGGACGCGGGCTCTTCTGGAGTTGGATTCCATCGATCCCAAGCCCGAGCTGAAACGCTCCAATGCCCTCCAATCACGCAACAGCGAGATTTTTGACCTCACATTCACCAGCGTGGGCGGGGCGCGAATCTATGCGAAATACGCCCGGCCCAAGAATGCCGCAGCGCCACATCCAGCGATCCTGGAATTTCACGGCTACACCGGCAATAGCGGTGAATGGGCCGACAAACTCCGCTTCTCGGGGGATGGCGTAGCAGTCGCAGCCATGGACTGCCGTGGCCAAGGCGGGCAAAGTCAGGATCCAGGCGGAACAACCGGGAACACCCATCACGGGCACATCATTCGAGGCCTTTCCGACGGCCCTGAAAAACTTCTCTTCCGCAGCATCTTTCTCGACACCGTCCAACTCGCGCGTGTCGTGTCCTCATTTGATGAAGTCGATACCAACCGCCTTGCAACAAATGGCGGCTCCCAAGGTGGAGCCCTCTCCATCGCCTGCGCGGCTCTCGAACCCCGCATCAAACGCTGCGTTTCGGTCTACCCCTTCCTCTCCGACTACCGCCGCGTCTGGAATATGGATTTGTGCAAAGATGCCTATGCCGAGTTGAAGACCTACATGAGGCATTTCGATCCCTTATCCGAAAAACGAGAGAAGATTTTTGAAACCCTCGGCTATATCGATGTCCACCACCTCGCCCCACGTATCGGAGCGGAAGTCATCATGGCCCTGACCCTGCAGGATGCCATCTGCCCACCATCCACCCAATTCGCCGTCTTTAACAACATCCGCTCCAAGAAAACTCCGTTTATCTACGAGGATTTCGGACACGAAGGACTCCCGCGCTTTGCGGATTTGGCGTTCGATTTCCTGACATTCGCCGACTAACACAAGATGGATTTCCTGAAGATTCCAACTTCGTCTTAACGTATCGAATTGCCGCTTATTTTGTCTTGACTAAAAATTCACCCAGATTAGAAATCGTCATTTTCTATGAAGAAGCTTTTACCTACAGTTATACTTGCAATTATTTTTCATCCCATTTATGCAGAAGAATTAAAAGAGGGCAATGAAGAGGCTTTGTCCGCCGCTAAAGATCAAACTTCGAATATCATCAAAGCAAATGAGAATCTCCTTTTTAAAGGTTCCTTACCATTGAAACCTTACGACACATTTGAAAAAAAGAATGTCACAGTGAACGGAGCGAATAAAAGTAGTGGCAGTAAGTCAAATAATAGCTATCAAACATCTTGGGGAAGTTATGATAAAACCAATGTGCAAAATAAAAAGCTTGTTGTTACAGTTTCTTCAGTAAGTCCAAGACCTGCATCTGGATTAGAATTTTTTTGGGTTCTGAATGATGTGGAAACAAAAGAGACCATCTATTCCCCAGAAAAGGCAATTCTGCTGCCTGATGGTGTTGGAGAAGCGGAGTTTTTAGAAACAGCTCAAAATACAGATCTAAATCTTGTTTTATCAGGATACCGTAAAAAAAGCGGACAAAAAATAGCAGGTTGGATGGTTAGGGTTGTGTCTCTGCTCGATGGAAGGGTGGTTGGTGCTGATGCAAGTTCCGAGCAGTTGAAGAAACTTGCTCTTTCGGGAAGCGTAATTCCAGTTAAATCTGAATAGAAATAAGTTACAATACCATCTTCTGGTTTAAAATAAGAACCATTTAAACTAACCTCGAATCGTTAATGGCATCGAGGAGCAATCGAATCTTTCCGAAGTCACGTTTCTTGGGCACGAGGACGATGCGGGGCATATGGTGGAGATGGTGGTCGTCGGACTCCTCCTCGAGGGCGGATGTTTGATCGATGCTGCCTGAGGCGAGGATGCCGTCGAAGCGGGTGTTGAGGTCGGCGATGGCTTCGTCGGTGAGGGCGCGGTTGATGCGGATGACCATTTTTTCGCGCACCCAGCGGTAGGAGTGGAAATTCCGGTAGAAGTCCGAAATGTGCTTCACGGCGTCGTCCACATCGTAGGTGAAGTGAATGAGGTGAAAATCGGTCTCGGAGACGAGTCCGTTTGCCAAGAGGTCGTTTGTGATGAATCTGCGCCAGGTCTCCCAATAGTGACCATTCGGGCGGTCGACCATCACGATAGGGACGATCGGCATTTTTCCGGTTTGCATGAGTGTGAGGATTTCGAACCCCTCGTCGTGCGTTCCAAATCCGCCCGGGAAGAGGGCGAAGGCACTGGTCTCCTTGGCGAAGTTCAGCTTGCGGGTGAAAAAATAATTGAAGTCGATGAGCTTCGGGTCACCGTGAATGGTGGGGTTGGCGGACTGCTCGAATGGGAGGCGGATGTTAAGTCCGAAACTTTTTTCTGCCCCGGCCCCGGCTTGGGCAGCGCCCATGATGCCATCGCCTCCGCCGGTGATGAGCATGTAACCGGCTTCGACAATTTTTTTCCCGAAGGCGAGGGCTTGCGCATACTCGGGCTGGGTGGGTTTCGTGCGGGCGCTGCCGAAGACGGCTACCTTGCGGATGCGGCTGTAGCGGGCGAAGACGCGGGCGGCGGTTCGCATTTCGCGCAGGGCGCGGCTCATGAGCTTGAGTTCGGCGATGGTGGCGTGATCCCTGCCGAACCCCAGCGCGGTGTCGATCATTTGCTCGATGTATCGGGTGGCTTTGCCTTCGGCAACTTCGGCTGTGAGGGAGTGGATGCGGGGGTCGGTTTCTTTTTCTTTCATGAACGGAGTGGAATCAGATTATGCTCACGGCGCCTCAGGGCAAACGCAAAGCGAGTTTCCATAATGACTGCCACAAACCATCCCAAATCCTCGAAACCATTCTGCCTGTTTCGCGTTCTGGCGTTTGCTTGTTTGCTTGTTATGTCATCACCAGCACGCGCGCACGAGCTTTCGATTCCTGCCGGGGGAACCTTTGATCCCTTCCTGCTCGCGTTGAAACCTGGTGTGCAGATGAGTCCCCTGCCCGCTTGGATGGAGGGGCCGGCATCCATCAAGCCGGAACTGGGGTATGTGGAAATTCCCATTGCTCCGCTTTGGAAGGAATCCACTGTAGAGGTCTATGCCGTCACGGTAGTCTTTGAAGACATAGGAGATGGAGGC
>CAXNGJ010000141.1:0-4462 GCA_964201895.1 Terrimicrobiaceae bacterium | reverse complement strand
TCTTCCTTGGTCAGCGTGCGCTCGTTGTCGTCAACTTTGAGATCGAGTTTTTGGTTGATCTTGTGACGACCTACGCGGCCCAGATCATAACGCTTGGAATCGAAAAAGAGGCGTTTGAGCATGCTACGTGCATTCTGAACGGTTGGTGGATCGCCAGGGCGGAGCTTGCGGTAGATGTCTTTGAGGGCCTCATCCTCATCATGTGCCGGATCTTTTTTGAGGGACTTGATGATCGTGTCGTCGTCTTTCGTATCGACAACCTTAACGGATTTATGTCCCAAGCCGATCAACTGGCGAACGATGGCCGTGGTGAGAGGCTCAAAGGCGCGACCAACAGTGATCTCGCCATCGCGGATATCGGCGATCAGAACCTTTGTAGCAATTTCCTCTTCGTCGAGTTTTTCGCTGAGTTTGAGGTCTTGGGTTTTGTAGAAGAGATTGATGATATCCTCGTCCGCAGGGAAGCCCACGGTGCGGAGGAATGTCGTGGCCAAAAATTTGCGGCGGCGTTTGCGGCGGTCGAGATAGACGTAAAGGAGGTCTGTGGTATCGAACTGAACTTCGATCCAGGATCCGCGGTCAGGGATGATGCGAAAGCCGTGGAGGATTTTTCCATTGGCGTGAACGGATGTCTCGAAGCAGATGCCGGGCGAGCGGTGCAACTGGGAGACGACAACGCGCTCCGCGCCATTGATCACAAAAGTGCCCTGAGGGGTCATCAGAGGAAGCTCCCCCATGTAAACTTTTTCTTCCTTCGTGCTGCGTTCGTCTTTGTAACGGAAGGTCACATAGAGCGGAGCGCTGAAAGATTGCCCCTCACGCTGGGACTCGAGGGCAGACATTTTGGACTCACCGAGCTCATAGCTCACGAAGTCGAGCGAAGATTTGTCCTCGAATCCAAAAATAGGGAAAAATTCGCGGAAGACAGCCTGCAAACCGATGTCGCGGCGTTTGCTGGCAGGGACATCCTTTTGAAAGAACTCGTTGTAGGAGTTGACCTGCAATTCGATGAGGTTTGGTGGCTCGATGGCCTCTGTCAATTTTCCGAAATGAATGCGTTCAGACATGTTTTTTTGCGGTGCCGCGGGTTGTTTGGCCTAATCTAAGGCCGTGGTCATCCTTCTCTTTGCGAAAGCAAAAAAACTCCGTGACCGGACGAATCTGGATATTTCCAGATGATCCGATGGCGGATGCTGAAATGCTTTGTGTTGGCGAAGGAGCAGATGGTTGTTTTTTTGCTGGTAAAGCGAGCGTGTGAAAATAGCTAAACCCGCAGGAAGGTCAAGAGGTATTCCGGACCTCCCTGCGGAGTTTGAAACTGGCTTACTTGATTTCGACCTTGGCGCCGGCGGCTTCGATCTTCTTCTTGATCTCAGCGGCTTCTTCCTTGGTGACGCCCTCTTTAAGGGACTTTGGTGCGCCTTCGACGAGAGCTTTCGCCTCGGCGAGACCGAGTCCGGCTACAGCGGCGCGAACTTCTTTAATGACGGCGATCTTGTTGGTGCCGGCATCGGTGAGGATGACATCGAAGGCGGTCTTCTCCTCAGCGGGTGCCGCAGCGGCTCCGCCAGCTGGGCCTGCAGCGGCTACTGCAACAGGAGCAGCGGCGCTCACGCCCCATTTTTCTTCGAGTTGTTTAACGAGGTCGGCAATCTCAAGGACGGTGAGTCCGCTGAGCTGATCGACGAGTGCGGTTGTATCTGCCATATGGTGTATTTGTGTTTTGGTGTCGTCGTATCCCGAGGCATCGGGAATATTGAGTCAGGAAGCCGCCTGACCGACAAGGAACCGGTTGTGTTTTCTTGTTGTCCATCCCCCCGCCTTTCGGCGCGGCGATGAAATTTTTCTCTTTGGAATTATTCGGCGCCGACGAGTGCGTCGCCTTTGGCTTTGAGCACGCGCGCCAGGCTGGCGGCGGGTTCGTTGAGGATGCGAACAAACTGGCTGGCGGGAGTCTGAAGCAGGCCAAGTAGTTTGGCACGGAGGACGTCCTTGCTTGGCAGGTCGGCGAGCTCGGCAACTTGCGCAGCACTGAGTGCGGCGTTGTCGAGAACACCGGCGCGGACTGTTGGCTTCTTGAACTCGGCTGCGAAGGTTTTGAGAACCTTTGCGGCGGCACAGATGTCGGTTTCGCCAGTGACCATTGCGGTCTGGCCCGCAAGCGAGTCGGACAGCTCAGGCATCTGGAGCTCCGTTGCAGCGATGCGAAGAAATGTATTCCTCACAACGCTCATGCGGGCACCGGCGTCAGCAAGACGAATGCGGAGATTTTCAAAATGCGGCACCTTCATGCCGGTAAAGTCAACGACGAGCAGGTAAGGTGAAGCTTGGAGCTTCTCGCGAATGTCGGAAACGATGAGTGTTTTCTCGGGTCTCATGGAATGAAATGCTTAGTTTTTGAGGTAGGGTGCAGGATCCACGGCGAGACCAGGGGACATTGTCGCGCTGAGAGTGATGGCGTTTACAAAAGAACCTTTGGCTGTTGCCGGGCGCGCCTTGACGACTGCGTCGATGACGGCGGCACCGTTTTCCACGAGGGCTTGTGGTTCGAAGGAAAATTTTCCGACTGGGACGGCGATGTTGCCGTTTTTATCGAGCTTGAATTCCACGCGACCCGCCTTGACTTCCTTGACGGCTTTCGCGGTGTCGTCGGTAACAGTGCCGGTTTTGGGATTTGGCATGAGGCCGCGCGGTCCAAGAACGCGGCCGAGCTTGCGGACTTCAGCCATGGCTGCGGGTGTGGCGATCGCGACATCGAAGTCGGAAAAACCTCCGGTAACTTTTTTGATGACATCTTCGAATCCGACGATTTCGGCCCCAGCCTCCTTAGCGGCTTCGGCAGCTTGTCCAGTTGCGAAAACCAATACGCGAACATTTTTACCACTGCCATTTGGAAGCGGGCAGGTGCCACGCACCATCTGGTCGCTCTGCTTGGGATCAACGCCCAGCTTGAAAGAAAGTGTCACGGTCTGATCGAACTTCACAGAGGGAAGTGTCTTCAGAGTGTTGATCGCATCGGCCAGCGCATATTTTTTGTTGGCCTCGACTTTTGCTACCGCTTCACGGTAGCGCTTGCTTCGTTTTTTTTGCATGGAATAAGTGCAGTGCGAGCGACCATCCGGTCTCCTGCGGTTAGGTTTCTCCCGTTTTCGGGAGGCGAGAAGTTAGATGAGTCGTGAGGATTGTCAAATTAAAAAATAAAAAAAATTGACTAGGCCGGAATGAACCGTATTTTCCGCAATCCGCTCTTTCAACCAACAGCGGATTAAATACCCATGAAAGCCCAATACATCGACGATGCTTCCAAAATGATTCCCGAGGCTCAGGTCCTCATCAACATGGTTTCACGCCGTGTGCGCCAGCTCAACGCCGGGAGCCGTCCGCTCATCGACGTCGATCCAGGCACGGGCTTGGCAGACATCGCCCTTCAGGAAATCGCCCAAGGCAAGGTGATTGTTGCGCCGGAGCTGACTGAGGCGATCTAATCGGCTCTTGGCGGCCATCAAGCCGCATCCATGTCCTCCGAAATCACAACAAACAGGAAAGCCTTCCGAGACTACAGCATTCTCGAAAAACTCGAGGCTGGCGTTGAGTTGAAGGGCACGGAGGTCAAGTCGCTCCGGGCAGGTTTTGTTTCCATGCAAGGAGCATTCGCCCGCCTACAGAACGGCGACCTTTACCTCTTCGACTGCGCCATACAGCCATATGAGCGCGCGAGTCACGAGCAGCACGAGTCCAAGCGACCTCGCAGGCTTCTGCTACATCGGGCAGAGATCAACAAACTCTCTTCGGCAGTCGAACGCGAGGGGCTCACCATTCCCGCTCTGCGGATGTATTGGAAAAAAGGCCGCGTCAAAGTGGAAGTCGGCCTAGGGAAAGGCAAATTGGCTTCCGACAAACGACAAGATTTGAAGAAGCGGGTTGAAGACCGAGAAGCGGAGAGGACCGTGGCCGCATTCAACAAGCGGGGCCTCTGACCGGCATTCACGGCCCGAAAGCAAGCGTAGCTCAGACCAACTGGTGGCTCTCCGGCTGCATCACCACCTCGCTCAGCACCAAGTGCGGCGGCGCATCGATGGCCTGTAGAATCAGATCAGCAGCCGTCGAGACGGGAATCATTTTATCACGCTGAACGGCCATTTGAATCTGATCCCAAAATGGCGTGTCGATGCCTCCGAGGTGGAACAGACAGAATCGCAGGCCCGAACGCTGATACTCTTGGGCGAAGCATTTGATCATCCCGGTGAGCGCATATTTGCTGGCCACATAGGCCGAGGCATTGCGCATGGGAGCCTTGCCGAGAATGCCCGGGATTGTAATAAAAAGCCCTTTCTTCGCCGCGGCCATTGCTTTGCAGGTCTCACGGGCGAGGAGAAACGCAGCTCGCGTGTTCACGTTGATGACATGTGTGAATTCGGCATCCGTCGTGTCGGAAGCCGGTTTGATCAGACCAATCCCTGCG
>CAXNGJ010000140.1:0-4469 GCA_964201895.1 Terrimicrobiaceae bacterium | reverse complement strand
TGAGTCGTGAGACGATGCGGAACATTCGTCAGAATCTCTTCTTTGCCTTTATCTATAATGCCCTCGGGATTCCCATTGCTGCCGGGTTGCTTTATCCGTTCTTTGGTCTTTTGCTCAGTCCCATTCTGGCCGGTGCGGCCATGAGTTTGAGTTCCGTCTGCGTCATTGCGAATGCGCTGAGACTCGAACGCGCCAAGGGGAATGCTTGATGGCCACGAAAAATCTCAAAAATTTCAACGAAAGTGTTGACTCCCCGGAAAGTTTCCCTACTTTCGGCCGTCCAACTTATGTCTAGAAAGTGCAGCATCACTGGGGCCAAGCCCGTTCGCGGATCCAAAATCCATCGTCGCGGTCTCGCGAAGAAAAAAGGCGGTATCGGCATGCACGTCACAGCCGTCACCCCTCGCTACTTCGTGCCAAATCTTAAAACCAAACGCGTCTGGGTTCCCGAACTCAAAAAGTTTGTGACCGTCAAAGCCACCGCGCGTGCCTTCAAGACGCTCTCGAAAAACGGGGCCTACAAAACCCTGGCCGCTGCCGGATTGGTCAAATAATCCGCGCCTTCTGCGTTTTTCATCTTCTCTCCGTGAGGTCCAACCTTGCGGAGAGATTTCTTTTTTTAGAAACATGCTTCGGAGATTCTCATGATGGCAGGTGACAAATCCGCCTTGCCCGTGCCATCTTCTGCCATGCCTTTGCTGGAGGTTCAGAATCTACGAACATGGTTTCCCGTGCTGGGAGGCGTGATGCGCCGGAAGGTCGGAGACATCCGGGCGGTGGATGACGTTTCGTTCACGATCGAGCCCGGTTGCACGGTCGGCTTGGTCGGCGAGAGCGGTAGCGGAAAAACCACGGTCGGCCGCACGATTCTTAAACTCATTCCATCGACATCGGGCCGCGTACTCTACAAGGGGCGGGACATCCTGCCGCTCCCAGAGCGGGAATTCCGACCGCTGCGCCGTGAGATGCAGATGATTTTTCAGGATCCCTTTGGATCGTTGAACCCACGCTTCACGATTGGCGAGATCGTCGGAGAGGCTCTGGAAATCCATTTTCCGCAAATGAACCGTTCCGACCGCACCTCGCGCGTGGCCGATCTCTTGCGCTTGGTCGGCCTCAAGGCCGATATGATGCGGCGGTATCCGCACGAGTTCAGCGGCGGGCAGCGGCAGCGCATCGGCATTGCCAGGGCGCTCGCGGTGGAACCCCGCTTCATTGTGTGCGACGAACCGGTGAGCGCGCTGGATGTGAGCGTGCAGGCCCAGATCGTGAATTTGCTTCAAGACCTGCAGGAGCAGTTCGGCATCGCCTACCTGTTCATCGCACACGACCTCGCCGTGGTGGAACACATCAGCGACCATGTGCTCGTCATGCACCATGGAAAAATTGTGGAGTCCGCCAGCGCCGAAGCGATCTACAACGATCCTCAAAACGAATACACGAAGACCCTCCTGTCGGCTGTGCCGTCCATTGCCTGATGCATCCTCTGCTTCGACATTTCCTGCGAATGAACTGGCCGCTCTTCGGCCTGATGATGGGTCTCTTGGCTTACGGGATTTATGCCATTCACAGCGCGACATGGGTGCGGGATCAGGATTTTGCCAAGTCGCAGCTCATCTGGATCGTGATTTGCATGCCGATGTTTTTTATCGTCTCGCTCATTGATTACCGATGGGTAAGGTTCGGTGCGATTCCACTCTACGTGGCGAGCATTCTTGGTCTTGTGGCCACGATGTTCATCGGGGAAAAACGCTACGGGGCGCGCAGTTGGCTCGATCTCGGTCCCATGAGTTTCCAGCCTTCGCAGCTTGCGATCATCGCAGGGATTCTGACCCTCAGCCTCTTTCTCTCAAACACACGGGCCATGCCGGCCTTCTTGCGCATCCTCTGCTGCGGGGCCATTGTCGGCGCGCCTTGGTTGATGATTCTCATCCAACCGGACCTCGGCTCCTGCATCGTGTGGGTGCCGGTCCTACTGGCTATGATGTTTGTCGGGCACATCCCCAAACGCTGGCTGATTCTCATGCTCGTCATCGGGCTGGCACTTATTCCTCTGGTTGTTCATTTCGGTCTCAAACCTTACCAATACTCGCGCATTACGACATTTCTCGATCCTGAAGCCGACCCGCTCGGGGATGGATGGAACATCACCCAATCCCTCGTCGCGATCGGTTCCGGCGGATGGGCGGGAAAGGGCTACAAGTCCCCGAATTCCCTCAACGCCCTCGGTTTTCTGCCGCACACGATTGTTCATAACGATTTCATCTTCTCGGTTATGGGCGAGCAGCATGGATTCCTGGGGGCCGTCCTGCTTGTTTCTGCGCTGGCACTGCTTTTCCTGATCATGCTGGCTATAGCCATCAATGCGGAGGACGACCTCGGGCGCCTGCTTGCCGTGGGAATAACGATGCTGCTTTTCACTCACACTTTCATGAATCTCGGCATGACCATATCCATTACGCCTATTACTGGCCTGCCCCTGCCGCTGGTCAGCTACGGCGGATCCTTTGTTATGATCACGCTTCTGAGTTTTGCCATCCTTCAAAGCATATGGATCTACCGACGCTCTCCGCGATGAGTGGGCGAGGGATTTGATTGTCGCTGGAATGGAAAACATTTAATTCTCACAACCGAAAATGAAAAAAATATTAGTGACAGGCGGAGCCGGTTACATCGGCAGTATCTGCGTTGAGGAACTCATCAGCCGGGGGTTTGAGGTTTCTGTTTTTGACAACCTTACCGAGGGTCATGCCAAGGCGGTGGATCCCCGAGCGGACTTTTATCAAGGCGATCTCGCCGACCGTTCGGTTCTGCAGCATGCCTTCGGCGAGGTGAAACCCGACGCCGTGATGCACTTTGCTGCCAATGCCCTTGTGGGCGAGTCGATGGAAAATCCATCGAAATATTTTCGCAACAATGTGTCCTCTGGCATCAACCTCCTCGACATGGCGGTTGAATTCGGGGTTAAAAAATTCGTCTTCTCCTCGACTTGCGCCACATTTGGAATTCCCGAGCGCATGCCGATCGACGAGTCGCTGCCGCAGCGTCCGATCAATCCCTACGGCGAGTCCAAGCTCATGTTTGAGACGATCCTTCGCTGGTATCGCGAAATCCATAAGCTTTCTTTCGTCGCCCTGCGCTACTTCAACGCGGCCGGCGCCTCCGAAAAGTTTGGCGAAGACCATCGCATCGAGACGCATCTCATTCCCAACATCCTCAAAGTCGCCCTCGGCCAGCGCGAGTCGGTGGATATTTTCGGCACCGATTACCCCACGCCGGACGGCACCTGCATTCGCGACTACATTCATATTCTGGATCTCGCCGAGGCCCACATCCTGGCTGTGCAGTCGGATAAAAGTGATTTCTACAACCTTGGCACAGGTGGAGGAACCTCGGTGCGCGAGGTGATTGAAACCTGCAAAAAAATCACCGGTCGCGACATCAAGGCCGTGGAAAAACCCCGCCGCGCTGGCGATCCGCCGCGCCTCATCGCCGCCTCGGACAAAATCCGCGCCGAACTCGGCTGGACCCCGCGCTTCCAAAATATCGTGCCCATCGTGGAAAGTGCCTGGGCTTGGCATGTGAAACATCCGAATGGCTACGGCGACTAACTCCGCCCTTGATATCAACGAAGTGGATATTTAGTGTCGCGCCTCCAATGAGGAAGTTCCTTCTGAGTCTGTGTCTGCTGGCTGCGCTTACCCCCGTTCGCGCCCAATTCGGCAGCTTCGGCGACTCGCCTGTGGAAATCACAGCGGATGGCAATACGCGCTTCGACCAAGGCGTGGCTATCGCGGAGGACAATGTCCAGATCCACTACGGGAAATACAGCATCTTCTGCGACTATGCGGAATACAACCCCGACACGCGCGATGTCCTACTGGTTGGGAACATCCGCGTTTACACTCCCGATCAGGTGCTCAGCGGCCAGCGCGCCTTGTTCAACCTCGAGAGCAAGCAAATGCGGGCCCTTGAGTTCTCCGGTTCACAATATCCGATGTTTTTTCGGGCTTTCAATTTCCGCGCAGTTTCACCCAAAGAATTCCGGATTCGCGATGCCTCGATGACCACACACGACTCGTCGCAGCCGGATTTTCACGTCCGGCCCCGGTCGATGCGATTCTACCCTGACAGTCGCGTCATTCTCACAAATTCAACGCTGTATGTTGGGCAGACCCCGATTTTCTGGTTCCCCTACCTCTACGCGAATCTCGACAGCAGCGGCTTCGAGTTCCTCCCCGGTTACGACTCACGCTGGGGCGCTTTTTTGCTCTTGGGCTATGGGTTTCCCATCACGCCAGGAATCAATGGCAAGGTCCGCTTCGAGGAGCGAACCGAGTTTGGCCCCTCCGCCGGATTAGACCTCGACATGAACTACGGGCCTTCGAATCGCAATTTCGGAAAGCTTCGCAGTGACTATGTTTTTGAAACGAAGGATGTGACCTCCATCGAAGCCCCTGGCGAACCGG
>CAXNGJ010000139.1:0-4489 GCA_964201895.1 Terrimicrobiaceae bacterium | reverse complement strand
CCAACAAGAGGCAGCGGGAACCGCTACCCCACATCCCAAAAAACCGGGGAAGCTGAATCCTACTGCAGTTCGAAGTTGATGTTGACGGTATAGGTGTCGCCGGTTCCCAGGCCTGTGGGGAGCGCGTCGATGCGGGAAACGCGGTTGAGTGCGGCAAGGACGGATTGGTCCATGAGCGGGTTTCCACTGGAGCGAACGACATCGGCGCTGGCGATGGTGCCGTCGCGTTTGATCTGGATTTTTACCGTGCAGACAAAAGATTTATCCTGCTCGAAGATGGAGGTGGGTTGCTCCCACTGGCTGAAAAATCGGTCGTGGATGAGTTCATGATACCAACCGAATTCGCTGGCGGTGCCACCAGCTCCGCCTTTGCCAGTGCCGCTCGCAGCCGTGCCACCACCACCGCCGGATGCCCCGGGTTTGCCTGCGCCTGGGCTGGGAGACTTACTCTCGCCAGGCGATGCCGAAGGTTTTGCTGAACCAGATGCTGCACCTGGTGAAGAAGAGGGAGAGGCTTTGGGTGATGCACCCGGGGACGCCTTGGGCGATGCGGCGGGTGACGCCTTGGGAGAAACTGAAGGCGATGCCTTCGGGGAAGGACTGGCGGAGGGTTTCGGGAAGGGCGTGGCCGAGGGTTTGGGCTTGGGCGAAGGAGTCGGGCTGGGCTTGGGTTTAGGAGCGGGAGTGGGGGTCGGCTTCGGTTTAGGTGTCGGAGTTGGTGTCGGCTTGGGGCTGGGCTTCGGCGTAGGGGTTGGCGTGGCCTCGATGAGATCGGATTTATCGGGACTGGGCTCCGGGGTGGACACTGGGGTTGGTTCCGGAGTCGGCTCTGGCGTTGGCTCTGGCGTGGGAACCGGGGTTGGCTTGGGTTTGGGCTCGGGAGTGGGTTCAGGCTCCTCCTCGACTTCCTGCGGAGAGCTTCCTTCACCAGCCGGGGCAAAAGAACCGGGATTCACCCAAGTGATGTCGCCCTGCGGCTTTTTGATTTCACGCTTGGTGAAATACAGAATTGTTCCAATGAGGAGAATGTGAAGGGCGGCGACGACGATCAGGTTCCGCCTGAAATGCGGAGTTTCCATGTCAGCGGGAGTTGGCTGGCATGTCGGGGCCGTCTTTGAGCGTCATGACTCCGACTTTGGTGATTCCGACGCGCTGCAGAATATCCATCACAGAAATAAACTTCTGAATCGGGAGCTCGAAATGTGGGCGGACCACTACTGCGGTATCGGGCTTTTCAAGTTTGAGAGCAGCAAGACGGGCTTCGAGCTCATCGGGAGTGACGACTGAGTTGTCGATCTTGAGAACATTGTTTTTATCAATCGAGATATTGAATGTCTGCGAAGGATTGGATGCGCCGGCGGCTGTGGAACTTTTTGGCACGACAAGGTCCATGCTGTTCTCGATCAAAGGAGTGGTAATCATAAAAATGATTAACAATACAAAAACCAGATCGAGCATGGGGGTGATGTTCAGCTCCGTGAGGCTGTGCAGCCCATTTTTCGAAGAGTAGCGTCGCATGCGGTGTCAGAGGATCGGACGCCTTGATTCGCGGGAGCCGAATTCGACGTAGCGGTGCTCGATTTCGGAGGAAAATTCAGCGGCGAAATTATCGGCCTGCACGAGGAGCGAACGCAGGGTCGTGACCAAAAAGTTGTAGCCAAACATCGCAGGGATGGCCACGAGGAGGCTGATAATGGTGGTGATGAGCGATCCGGAAATTCCAGGTGCCATCGCGGCGAGGTTGGCATTTCCTGAGGCCGCGATGCCTGCGAAGGCGTCCATGACACCCCAGACGGTGCCAAGCAGGCCAAGAAATGGAGCACCGCTGACAGCGGTCGAGAGCACGATCATTTTGGATTCGAGCTTGAGGGCGGATTCCCCGCCAGCGCGTTCCATGGCGGCCTGAACGGCGCGCATTTGGGCAGGCGTAATTTTTTCAGCAGTCTTGAGACGCGAGGCGAAGCTCTCATCGACTTCGATGGATCCCAGCATTTGAAAGCAGAGCTCATTTGCCCCAGCTTCGTAGATTTCAAAAATGTTCGATCCCTCGAAGGCGACTCCCGCCTCGTAGATGCGCAGCGGCTGGCGATCCTGGTGGAAGAGGTCTTGGAAGCGGTCGTTCTGACGTTTGCAAAAACTCAGAAACCGGATTTTGGTCACCATGACTGACCAGCTAAAAATAGATGCCAGGAAGAGCGCGAGGAGGATCAGCTTGCCCTCGAGAGTGCTTTCCGTGAAAGCGTAGACGATGCCTGACGCGATCATCATTTGTCGTATTCCATGCCCCTGACTCGGGGACTTGCGGCCAGATTTCCATCCATAACGGAAACATAAAGACACCCGTCGCCACGGAAATGCAAAACGATTCTTTTGGCAGAGTCAGAAATCAGGGGTTATAAAAGCTTATGCGCACATTTTTTCCAATGCTGGCAATGATTCTCGCCGTTGCCTCTCCGCTTCGGGCGCAGCAGCCGGCACCCCGCGAGAACCCGTATGATGTCATTGCCAAAATTTTCCAACCCCTCTGGGGTGTGCTTCTCTCGGAATCGAACGGGGAAAACCGCGCCGCCTCCATTGTGCTCGAGATGACCGAAGTCAGCGGGCGGCTTCCGAAGGAAATGAAAGGAGCCACCCTGCAAGCGGCTGTGCAATTTCCAGACAAAGTGAAGTTGGTCGCTCCGGTCTTGGGCGAAACGTTCACGGTCTGCCGCAATGGCGATCAGGTGTGGGCAACTCCGGGTTCAAAGGTCGAATACCTCGTCTCGCAATTTCAAGTCGTGCCAAGGAAAGGCACGAAACTGAAAACACCGATCTTTCTACCGATCACTCCCCAGCAAGCGATCTTCCTGCCAGCGCTATTCTCCGTGAGCCGCCCCGATGTGGCCGAGGTCGAAGAACTCCATGGCGAGAACTGCCGTGTCCTCACAGCGGGTCTGATGCCGGAACTGGCCAAGGCAACAAAGGCGGAGGATTTCCAGACACGCGTATGGGTCGCCCCCGGCCATAAAATCCGGCGCATCGAAGTGAAGCGCCGGGATTTTTCGACTGTGGTGGATGTGAGGGAAATGACCTTCTCCCCTACCCTGCCCGCTTCAACATGGGAGCCTCCAGCGGGAACGGCAGATGTCTTTCGCACCTCTCCAGACATGCTCGAGGGGTTGCTTTACATTGTGATGAACTCGCTCAAGAGCGAAGCGCAGGACACTCCTTGGGTTTCGGCCAAGTAGCAGGCGGTTGCCGATCAGACCGGTTTTAAGGCTGCCTGATGCGGGATCTGTCCGCGGTTCCGGAAGGTTTTTTCAAAAGCTGTGAGGACGCACTCGCGACCATCGTCCCAAGAAATTTCGAGCCAACCCTCGCAAGTGAGTTCGCGCATTTCACCGAAATAAGGAGCGTCGTCGGTCATGAGCCGGAGAACACCATTCGGACGAAGAATTCGGCGGATTTCCAAGAGGAAACTTTTTTGAAAAACACGCCGGCTTGAATGCCGACGTTTAGGCCAGGGATCAGGGAAATAAAGGTGAAAAGTCGATACGCTGGCTGGCGGAAGAATCGTGAGAGCCTCGACTCCAAGTCCTTGAATGGCAGCGGCGTTGGATAATCCCAGTCGCAAGGCCCGCGCATTGCATTTGTTCACGCGGTCGGACTGCTTTTCAATGCCAAGAAAATTCGAGACAGGATGCAGCGCCGCCATGCCGATCAAAAACGCACCGCGATGGCAGCCGAAGTCGATCTCCAAAGGCTGAGCCGAGGGGTCAAGCCAGGCACTTGGAATGGTCGGAGTATTTTCAAATGCGTTCATAAATAATTTTTGTAGGTATTTACTTTTTATTACATTAAAACTTATAAAACTAGGAGTCAGGGTTCATTTTCTTTCACAATTGTTCTCAGCCGACTGTGAACAAACCACCGCCCTTCAGGAGTGCTTTACGAAAAGTCGTAATAGTAAAGCATGTTTGTGGTAGAATCGATCCAAAAACGCGGGCCGAGTCCACTATCGATTGCAATATAGAATCCGTTGGTGATTGTTTCCGGCTTCCACCAACGAGGACGCGACAATGCCCATGGGAGTCCGTCAAACGTGCTTTTCGAGATAGGCAATCGAAGTAACTGATCCTTTGGAAATACTTGGTGATGCCGTTCGAATTCATGCTGGATGAACAGCTCAATGTCTTCTGGCTTGGCCGAAAACCGAATATAAACCAAGTTTTGCTGGGTCCCTTCATTACGGTAAAAGGCATAGATCTCCTTTGAAGATATCGGCAGGCCAAGAGTTGACCCAAAGTGGGTCGCAAGAGCTTGCTCTCGGGTCTGGGGAGTGTTCCATGATACAAGTGTCTCTGAAATGGAAGCGAAGTAGAGCCATCCGGCAAGGAATAACAAGACAGGTATTGAGAGAACTCCAATAAGCGTTGAGAACACTCTTGTCTTCTTAGCAAATTTCATATACCTCAATTCACAAATTAAACTGGGGGTCAGTGTTCATTTT
>CAXNGJ010000138.1:0-4504 GCA_964201895.1 Terrimicrobiaceae bacterium | reverse complement strand
GTAACACGGGTTCGAATCCCGTTAGGGTCGCCAATCTTTCAGGACTAGCTGAAAGGTCTTTTTTAGGATTTGAACTGCATCGCTCGCGAGTTCAACAAGCAGGCTCAGCCGCTTCAGTAGCCACAAAAAACTCCAGGAATCACTATTGCCCCTTGCTTAGGTTCCTGGGAACTCAGCCGCATCCATATCGCAAGCAGATCTTGGGAACAGAGTTTGTTATTCTTTGAGTGCACGACTGAGGTCGTTGGGATGCCGATATCCGAGGTGGTAGGCGGCGGCTTTGACTTGCCAGCCTTCTTTTTCCACGAGCCGGCGGGCTTCTTTCCATTTGAGTTTTCGAAAATAAGCGCCGGGGGATAGTCCGGCTTGGCTCCGGAACAAGCGGTGTAGGGCGTTCGGGGACATTCCCAGATAGTCGCAGAGGGCGGGCACAGGTGTGTGGATCGAAAGGTTGTTCATCATCCAAGAGTGGGCCAACTCCCACCGCAAATCGCCGGTCGCTGCTGCCGTGCGCGTGGCGCGCAGGATTTCGACTTCCAGAAGTTGGCGAAGCGCATTGAGGGTAAAAGGCAGAGCGCTGTCCGAGACGGCTATCTCCTTGCGGCACCGGGAGTCAACGAGCGCTTCTGCACCGGCGATGCGACACCTTGGGAAAAGTTCGAGCAGTACGCCGCCGTCATGCCGAAGTTGCTGCGCAACCCGCTCTACCATTGGTCGCACATCGAACTCGCGCGCTACTTTGGAGTCGGCGACCGCCTGCTCAATCCCGAAACCGCACGCAGCATCTACGAACTCTGCAATACGCTTCTCGCTCAACCGGATTTCTCCTGCCGGGGGCTAATGAAAAAATCCAAGGTCGAGGCCGTCTGCACGACCGATGATCCGGTGGATTCGCTTTAGCACCATGCCGCCATCGCCGCCGATGCGTCGTTTGTGTATCCAAGTGCGCCCGACCTGGCGTCCAGACAAAGCACTCCTCATCGACCGACCCACCGCCTTCACCACATGGCTCGAAGCAATGGAGAAAGCCTCGGGAATTAGCATCAGCACGCTATCTGATCTCATGCAGGCCATGCAAAACCGGCATGATTTCTTTGCCTCGAGGGGTTGCCGTCTCTCTGACCGTGGAGTGGATACGATCTGGGCCGAAGATTGCACGGAGAAAGAAGCCTCAGCGATCTTCGCCAAGGCACGAGCAGGTTGCGCTGTGACGCCGGATGAGGCCGTGCGCTATAAATCCTATTTACTCCATGAACTCGCCGGGATGGATGCGGCAAAAGGATGGACGATGCAGATCGACTACGGAGCCATGCGAAATAACAACACGCGCATGGAAAAAATGCTCGGCGCGGATTGCGGATTCGATTCCATCGGCGACCTGCCCGTGGCAGTGGCTTTAGCCAAACACCTCGACCGTCTCGACCTCGCGGGGAACCTGCCCAAGACGATCATCTACAACCTCAATCCCCGCGACAACGAACTCGTTGCCACAATGCTCGGCAATTTCCAGGACGGCATCACGGCGGGCAAAATCCAGTTCGGTAGCGGATGGTGGTTCCTTGATCAACTCGACGGTATGACGCACCAGATCGAGAGCCTCTCGCAACTCGGTCTTCTCAGCCAGTTCGTTGGAATGCTTACCGACAGCCGTTCGTTTCTTTCCTACACGCGCCACGAATACTTTCGCCGTTTGCTTTGCAATATCCTCGGCGATGACATCGAGCGAGGCCGCCTCCCCAACGATTTCTCGCTCGTCGGAAACATGGTGGAGGACATCAGCTACCATAACGCCCTCCACTACTTCGGTTTCTACGAAAACCAATGACAATGACAGAACGAAGAGAATTCGGGTCTAACCTGAAATGGAAATTCTGGACTAGGTGACTGTAGTTTAAATCTCCTCCTCAGGAATGGTTTGTTTGAAATTCTTGGTGCACGAGCCGAAGAATTTCTTCGAGTTGCAAATTCAGACAACCTGACCACGAGAGAAGACGAGTGACTTGATTGGGCGGATTTTTAAAAAAGGATTTCATTCGAACACTCTGCTGCCTGTTTCCGGCAAGCTAAGGATTGACTCTCACACGGTTTATCCTCCCTGTGTTCTGGCGACGTTTGCTGTTTTTCCGGGGACTGGAAGATTCGAGGTTGCGGTTATGATAGCAGGTCCGGGAAGGACGCCTGCAGAATCCCCTCGACACGGGCTTCGCGGGCCAATACGAGTCATCCTTAATGGACTCACATGGCGAAATCACACTCAGCCGCGATTGCGACGCGGTGCAAATTCCAAGCGGCCACCCAATCGTCCTGCCTGCAGGCATGTCGGTGGTCATCACCCAGTCTCTTGGCGGCACATTCACCGTGGCAACGCCCGGCGGCTTGGCTCGCATTGATCTGAAGGACGCCGACGCGCTCGGTTTGGATCCAGCCAAGGGTGTCGAAAAGGTAAAGGTGGAGGGCAGTAAGCAAGAAGCTGTCTGGAATCAGCTGAGATTGGTTTTTGATCCCGAGATTCCCGTGAACGTTGTGGATCTTGGCCTGATCTACGATTGTGAAGTGAAGACTCAAGACAACGGAACCACTTCCGTTCTTGTTAAAATGACTCTCACGGCTCCTGGTTGCGGCATGGGGCCCACGATCGCAGCGGATGCCCGCAGCAAAATTCTGGCACTCGAGGGAATCGACGAGGCCGATGTCGAACTCGTCTGGGATCCCGCATGGAACCAATCCATGATCAGTGAGGCTGGCAAAATGAAGCTCGGTATTCTCTAACCGGTCAGTCCCATTGCGGGATTTTACTGCACATTGGCCTCGCCGAAGTATCCGGCAAGAATAGCATGGGTCTCCCGTGACTCCTGCATCTTCGCGAGTTGACGATTCAGCGGCATTCTCAGCGGACTTCCAATCGGCATGGCGAAGCCGTAGTTCTCGACTTGAAAAATCCGCCCCACAACGCGCAAGGGAAGTCTCGGATTGTTATAATCAAACGATTGTAGCACGGCCGCATCCGCCACGACCGCATCCGCCTGCTTGGCAAGCAATGCCCTCACTGCATCTTGGATATCCTTTGCTGGATACTCATTGATCCCTACTCTCTTTATGTATTCTTCTGCTGGTGAGTCTGATATTACTGCTATTGTTTTATTGTTAAGATCACGCAGGTTTTCAATCGAGTTCGAGAGTTTTTCCACCGTCATAGCGCTGGTAATGCTCGACGTAACATACGCTACTGAAATGATTCCCAAGAGAATCCAAATGATAAGGACCAGTCGTCCCAAAACTCCTGGAAATCCTTTGTAAGCGGTTTTTCCCGTAAGAGCGAGTGAAACAACATAATAAAAAGCCTCCGCAATTCCTTCTTTGCGACCCGCTGGGAAATCTGGATTATGCTTTCTTTCAAATAAATATACTGCTGTCGACAGGACAACTATACATCCCAAGATAATCCAGAAGATTTCAAGTTTGAGCAAGTCTTTGATATCAGTGGCCAACCGTGCTCGCACGGTTCCTTGATTATCGGCGATTAAAATTTGGAGGCCCGAGTGGAAAAATGGTTGGGAAAACTCAACTTGTGAGAGAGTTGCCTTATTGATCGGAGTATCTCCCACCAATATATCCACCGATCCATCCACGATGGCTTTGAGCCCATTTTCTATGGTATCGAAACGGGTGTAGTTGAAGCTCCAGTTATTATCCGCAGCGATCTTCTCCCAAATATCCACTGCGGCCCCGCTTGGAACGATCTCCGTATTGATGAACGGCGGCTGCCCGGCGACTCCGACGCGCAAACTTTGCTGGGATGCGAAGAGGGAGGTCGTGAAGAGAAATAATGCCAGCGCGGCGAACAGGTTTTTCGACATCACCATTTTCGAATCTTGGAAATCCAGAAAATCGCAACCCCGGATGCCACAGCCAAGAAATTGATAACAAAAAATGGCCACATAGCCTCGTCCATGGGTAAGGGCAGCTTCACATTCATCGAAAAAACACCGATGACCAGATTTGCCAGCATGATGGCTATCGTCCAGATGGTGAATTGTTTGATAAGAATGTTCAGGTTGTGGCTCACGATGGAGGCTCGGGCGTCCATGAGGCCCGCGATAACTTCCGAGTAAATCTCCGAGCGGCGCAGGCACTGTTGGTTCTCGATGATGATGTCCTCGAGAATGCGAGTCTGGTCGTGATCCAGACCGAGGCGGCTGGAGGCTTTCATTTTGTCGAAGAGGGCAGCATTCGAGTGTATCGCGTTCAGGATGTACACGAGGCTTTTTTCCAGCGCGAACATGTTCAAGAGATAGCGGGTTTCCATCGAGCTGATGATCCGCCGCTCGAGAGAGTCCGAAAGCATGTTGATGGCTTTCAGGTGGCCCTCGAAATGGCTGATGCTTTGGTAGAGGAGGCGGAGGATCACATCCTGCACCGAGAAAATCCGGAGCGGGGCGCGCCCCTCGAAGAGCGGGGCATCGTCAGGCATCACCACCACGATGCGGTCTTCGTAAACAAACAC
>CAXNGJ010000137.1:0-4560 GCA_964201895.1 Terrimicrobiaceae bacterium | reverse complement strand
ATGGCGTGAAGGGGTGGCTCCATCTGCCGAGATTGCTCTTCTGGCAGGAGCGCTGGAGTCCATCGGCTCCGAAACGCGAACCACAGTGATCCGCCACCTGACGAAAGTGATCGAGGCGCAACCGAAAAATCCCGCTTTTTGGAAAGCGCTCGGGCGGCTCCTTTCACGGGTCCACTTCCATGCCGGAACCGAGCAAATCCTGCCACCGGAGTTCGTCGAAGAGTCTTGGGAAATCCTGAGGGAGACCGATCCGGGTGAATCCCTGCGACCCGAAGCCGCTGCCGCCTGGTTGCGTGCTGCGCGCCTCACTGGTCTGCGCCCGGTGGATGTCCCGAAGTCCACTCGAAACCAGATCGATTCGTTACTGAGGCGTTGGGACATCAATGAAGTCCGCCGTCGTGTGCTCCATGAAGTCGTGCCGCTCGCTGTTTCTGATCAAGCGGGACTTCTCGGCGAGGCGCCTCCTCCCGGTTTGACGCTTCAAAGCGAAGCTGATTTCCATTAACAGAAGTCCATTCAATATGAAGACCACAGGAATTTTTAAACTCAAAGGCATCGTGCAGCATTACGATTGGGGTGGCTTCGATTTCATTCCCAGTTTGCTTGGTCAACCACATCCCTCGCCTCTGCCGTGCGCGGAACTCTGGCTTGGTGCTCATGCAGGAGGGGCCTCTATTGCCGAATTGATCGATGGTTTTGTTTCCTTGCCTGATTTGGTCAGCGCGTCACCGTGCCAGGTCCTTGGGGCAACCACTGCTGCAAGTTTTCAAAATCTGCTTCCGTATTTATTCAAGGTTCTGGATGCCCGAAAAATGCTCTCCATCCAAGCCCACCCGACGATTGCTCAAGCGCAGGCGGGATTTGAGGCCGAGGAATCGGCAGGTATTCCCCTCAAGGCTCCCACGAGGAATTACAAGGACCGGAATCACAAGCCCGAAGTGCATGTGGCACTGACGGAATTCTGGATGCTCCATGGATTTCGTCCGCTGGAGGAAATTGCCGAGTGCCTGCGGAATGTTGAGGAAATACAGCCATTGATGCCCGACTTCCCGGAGCGATTGGAGGTCGCTGGAAACGATGCTGCCGCAAGGTCCATGCTGCTCCGTGAGCTCTATGGACGAGCCATGGCTATGCCGCAGGCCGAGGTGGATAGTCTTCTGAATCCTCTGATCTCAAGGCTCGAAAAGGAGTCACCGACAAATAAAGACCTGCCCGACTTCTGGGCCGTACGCGCCGCCGGGGAGTTCCCTCTGCCCAATGGGCACCGCGACCGAGGCATCTTTTCCATCTACCTGCTCAATCTTGTCCGCTTGCAGCCTGGCGAGGCAACTTATCAATCGGCGGGAACTCTGCACGCCTACCTCGAGGGCGTGAACGTCGAGCTCATGGCGAATTCCGACAATGTACTGCGAGGCGGTCTCACTCCTAAAAATGTGGATGTCGCCGAGTTGATGCGTGTCTTGTGCTTCGACGAGGGCAAGGTCGAAATTATTCATGGTATAGATACTGGAAACGGTGAGACCGTGTATCCAACTCCTGCTGCAGAATTTGAACTCAGCCGCATCCAGTGCTCCAAGGACAGGGAATTTCACTCCGGCACACACACTGGACCGGATATCCTGATTGTGATGGAAGGCGAGATCACTGCGATAGCTGATGGCGACAAACTTCAGATCAAGAAGGGCGAGTCCTTCTTTGCTTCGCAGGACTGCTCTTACGTGATCACGAGCCGGAGCGAATCTGCTGTCGTCTTCAAAGCTTCAGTTCCCTCCGCAAGATAGGCTGAAAATTCGACGCGCACGTTGGTGTCAGGCCGATTCTGCGGTGGGGGAGAGCATTTCGAGGAGGAGCGACATGCGGTTCTTCAGCTCGATCGTCTCGAAAAGCGTGCGGCGGTGGGCTGCGTCCGAAATGAGTGTCGAAGCAATCAGGTCGGTGAAGGCCGAGTCGGAAATCGACGAACGCAGGTATTCAGCAAAGCCCTCAGGCGTTTTGAATCCCTCAGTGAGGAAATCCTCGCAGTTGCTTAAAATTTGGCTGCGAATGCCCCTGAGATCGCTGCTTTCCTGATCGTCGCGTAGGACACATATCTCCGCACTGGGCCGTGGCGAGCTTTTGAATCGCGAGAACTCAACGCGTGTGAGGCCCTGAAGGACAAGATTGGAGGATCCATCGGCATTCATCACACAGGCGCGTATGACTCCGAGCCCGCCAATTGGAGCGATGGTTGTGTCATCGTAGGTATGTGCGATGGCGAACATCCGATTTCCTGCGAGAGCCGCCTGGGTCATGTCTCGGTAGCGTTCCTCAAAGATATACAGAGGCAGGAGGGAGCCTGGAAAAAGCGAGACCCATGGGAGGATCATGACATCCGTCTGGTCAGGTAAATCGTCTGTGTTGTCGATCATCACCGAAATCTCTTACGAGTCGCAATTCTACAGCGGTGCGGAAAAAACTAAAAAACTCTCGGAGTTCCCTCCTCCAGGAGACACACGCTGTCGAGGATGCGGCGCTCCGCGGCATGGCGGATGAGGCGTTCCGGCGGCTCGTGTAGCGGTTCGTAGCTGAGGCGGAAGGTGCCAAAATGCATTGGCACGAGAGTTTTTGCCTTGAGTTGGATGAATGCGTCGATGGCCTGCTCCGGGTTCATATGGACATCTCGTTTCGTAGGAGCGTCGTAGGCTCCGATGGGCAGGAGGGCTATTTCCACCGGCAGGCGCTCGCCGATTTCGCTGAAGCCATCGAAGTAGGCGCTGTCGCCACAATGAAAAACTGAGCGTCCTGCATACTCGATATGGAATCCACCGAACCCACGGTGCGTGTCGTGCAGAACACGGGCGCCCCAATGGCGGGCTGGTGTGAGAGTGACTTTCAGAGTGCCGAGCTCAAAGGACTGCCAGTGCTCCAATTCCTGCACATGGTTGAAGCCGAGGCCATGAACGAGGCCGCCGACATTTTCTGGCACAAGAATCGCCTGCTCACTGGCTACGGCGCGCAGGGTCTTGCGGTCCAGATGGTCGAAATGGGCATGCGTCACCAGCACAAGATCGATCGCCGGCAGGTCATGGATATCCAGCCCGGGTTGCTTGATGCGCTTGATGACTTTCAGCCACTTTGCCCAATTGGGATCAATGAGGACGCTGTGCTCGGGTGTTTGGATGAGGAAGGATGCGTGGCCGATCCAAGTGATGCAGATCTGGCCATGCTGGAGTTCGGGAAAGACGGGCTTTACGCGTCGGCCTTCGCGTTTCGTGAACAGGGATGGAATGACGACTTCCGCGAGGAAATTCCGTTTGTGCCATCCGCTGCCGAGCTTCATGTCCACATGGTGCTCGGGCTTGCGTCTTGCGGAGATTTTTCTCTCGATGAACTTACGGACCATGCCTAATACCATTTTCCATGATCCCTGAACAAAAGCAAAGCCTGCGTGCAGAGGCCCGGCGATTTCTGGTGGGTCTGGATGTGGATCGCAGGCGGGCGGCGGGTCAAAAAATACTCAGCCATCTGAGGAGCTGGGATGCCTGGGTTGCGGCGCGGACGGTTTGCGCCTTCACTGCCCTCCCTTCGGAGCCGGATGTTCTCACGCCTTGGCCTGATGGAAAAACGATCATTCTGCCGCGTGTGGTTGGTTCCCAAGTGAGCCTTCACCTTGTGGACAACTCTGAAGTGCTCGTCGCAGGAAGTTTCGGAATCCTTGAGCCTGCCCCGAATGCACCTGTCGCTCTGGCGAGGGCGGATATCATTCTTGTTCCAGGCCTGGCTTTTGACCTCAGCGGGGTGCGGTTGGGACGGGGTGGGGGATTTTATGATCGGCTTTTGACGAACTTTGAAGGACTCCGCGTGGGGGTTTGTTTCGAGGAGTCGGTTCTCGAGCGGATTCCGGCGGAACCTCACGATGCACGCATGGATTTTTTGATGACGCCCGGTGGAATCATTTCCTGCGGGACGCGAAATACGCACCGAGATTCGGGCGTGTGAGGATTTCCGCTGGCTCATTAGCAAGGTCTGCGGCCTTGATCAAATGGCTGAGCAGGACAAGGGATGCAATGGCATCCGACGCGGCATCGTGCCAACGAAATCCGGGGAATTTGATTTGCTCCAGAAGGCCAAGCGTCGTCACCGCATCGCCGAGAGCGTGAGAAGGCAGTGAAGGATAAACCGCCCGGGTGAGCGTAAGCGTGTCCACCCACGGCCCGAATCGGTGAAGCGGGAAGACGCGCAGGAAGCGCTTCTCGGTGGCGGCGCCATGGGCCACGACCCAGCGTCCCTCAAGTCCAGATCTAACGCGTGGCCAAAGATCGACGAGGCGTGGAGCACCGGTGAGTTGATCAGCAGAAATACCATGAACCTGCTGTGCCGCCCAAGTGACCGGACGCGAGGGGCGCAGGTGGGAATTCAGCGCAACGACGGGTGATTCCGACTGCCATTGGACGATGGCCACCTGCACAGGTTCATCCGTGAGGCCTGGAGCCGTTCCCGCGCTCTCAAAATCGATTGCAGCAAACGGGGCATCCGAGGCTTTCATGTGAAGGGCGAAGGGTTTTGGCCCTGCCGTATTCA
>CAXNGJ010000136.1:0-4565 GCA_964201895.1 Terrimicrobiaceae bacterium | reverse complement strand
CGGTAGCCGGCGCGATCCGGGACTCCGTCGCGGAATCGAACCATCGAGGCAACGATATGCGCCGAGGAGATGTTCGAAATGTCGAAGCATTCCATCACCCGGGGTGGGGTAGGGAGTGAAAGCGCCGCTTGCAAGGCGGCGACATCCGCCTCGGGATTGATAGTGGTCGGCAGGGATTTGCGGGTGAATCGTGTGGTCGGCCGGGTGGTGGTTTTGAGGTCCTCTAAAAGATTGCGGAGCTGGGCGGCTTTTTCAAAATCCATCTTCTCGGCGGCGGCCTTCATTTCGGATTCGACCTGATCGAGCATTTCGCGGCCTTGGCCCTCGAGGAACTCGCAAGCAGATTCGACGCGGGCGAGGTAATCCTCGCGGGTGGTCTTGCCGATGCAGGGAGCGCTGCAGTTTTTGATAACATGGTTAAGGCAGTGTTTGTATTCCACCTCACCTGGTTCGAGCGGACGGCAGGAGCGGATGCCGAACCGCTTGCGCATGGCTTCGAGAGTGCTGCGAAGGGCACCTGCATTCGCGAAGGGGCCAAAATAGCGTGCTCCGTCCTCCTTGCGCATGCGGGTGAGGGCGAAGCGGGGCATCGGCTCTGCGAGGTGCACTCGGACGAGGAGGAAGCGTTTGTCGTCGCGGAAGCTGATGTTGTATTTTGGCCGGAATTCCTTGATGAGGCGTCCCTCGAAAAGCACGGCTTCGGCGTCGCTGCGGACGGTGTGGTATTCCAGATTCCACACGCTATCGATCAAGGCGCGTGTTTTCAGGTCTGCTGAAAATTTCCGCGACGGCATGAAATAGCTGCCCACGCGCTTCCGGAGGTCCTTCGCTTTGCCGACATAGATGACATGGTCCAACCGGTCGCGCATCACATACACGCCGGGCTTGTGTGGCATGTCGCGGAGAATTTTCTGAAAATCCGCACGCGGCTTTGGGTTGCTCATAGTCCCACGATGAGGCATTGCAGGGCGTGGTGCAAGAGAGCTACAGGCAGACGTCCAAGTATTCGAGCACCTTGGCGAAGGGAATGGACTCAAGTCGAGCAAAGGCGTCATGGCGTGTCAGGCGGTCTCGGGTCACAGCGGGGCTCGAGATGCCGCAGAGGAAGCGCGCGAGTTGGCGCTTCGCACGCAATGCCGCATGGCCTTCCGCGCGCAGGTTTTTAATAGCCTCCACATCCGCTTGGCTAATGTCTCCTTCGGCACTCTGCGGGAGTTTGGCGGCGCCCTCTCCATGGCAGCGTCCGCAATGGCCGCAGTCGGACTCCGTCTTTTCGCCAAAGTAATTCAGTAGTCTGCGGACGGAGCACCCCGGGGCCGAGGCAAATTCCAAAATGCCATCGAGTCGTGCCAAGTCCTGCTTTTCGCGGGAGGTGAAAAGACCATGCAACCAAGTCGCAATCTCGTGGGGACTCCTCTCCTTGGCCCCTGCCAGAAGCCGAAACTTGTGGCGCAGGCCGGAGGGTTTGATTTCGATATCACCCGCCTCTTCCAGATAGCTCAGAGCTTTGAGAATGCGTTCGCGGGAATCTCCAAGTTTTTCGGCGGCGGCATCCGGTTCGATAGTGAGAAGGCGTGTGCCGCGTTTTCCCGAGGCGAAGAGGCTTTTCAGGAACTTCTGTCTCTCAGGCGTGTGTCCAGCGATGACGCGATCTTCCGGATGGCGGAAGGCGATTTGCAGGGTTGCGTAAAAGAGCCCGGCAGGCTCGAGGATTTTTTCTTTTTCAAGGTAGGTGATGACTGTTTCCAGGACGAGCGGACGGATGTCTGTGGTTCGGGAGATGTCGTAGCGGCTGATATCAAACTCAGCACCCTGACGGAGGAGGTGGTCCACGAGATGGCGCAGGGCCTGTTCCTCAGGTGTGTCGCCGAGGATGAAGTTTTGGAGGATGGTGAGGTCATCGGCGCAGGCTAGCATCTCGCAATGCGAGTCTTTGCCGTCACGACCGGCGCGACCGATTTCTTGTTGGTAGTTTTCGAGGGTCTTGGGGAGGTTGAAATGGAAGACCGAGCGGATATCCGCTTTGTCGATGCCCATACCGAAGGCAATCGTCGCCACAATGACATCGCAGCGGCCCTGCATGAAGTCGTCCTGGGCTGTGGCGCGGACATCGTTTGCGAGTCCGGCATGGTAGGCTCTTGTGCGTATGCCTGCCCGAAGGAGACTGCCTGCGACGCTCTCTGCGGTATGCTGGAGGGTGACATAAACAATCGCCGGGAATGTTTTTTTGGTCTTCAGGCGCTCGATCAATAAATCCAAGCGCCGGTCTGCAGAAACCGGCGTGATGTGTAGAGCGAGGTTGGGGCGGTGAAAGGAGGTTTGCACATGGTCGCCCTTGGCGATGCGGAAGGCTTCGCGGATTTCCTTCGACACGGCAGGTGTTGCTGTGGCTGTGAGGGCCAGAACACGCGGGATGCGGAATTTTTTCGCGAGAGCGGCGAGGCGCAAATACTCGGGACGGAAATTGTGTCCCCATTCCGAAATGCAGTGGGCCTCATCGATGGCAAGCATGCTGATATTCGCCCGCTTGATCTTTGCGACGAAGGTCTCGCTCACAAAGCGTTCGGGGGCGACATAGAGGAGTTTGAGTTGTTCGGATGCGAGTCCTTCGTAAATGGAAGCCGTTTCCGCTGGAGTGAGCGTGGAATCCAGGCGCGCTGCGGCAATGCCGCGTTTTTGCAGCACATCGACCTGGTCTTTCATGAGGGCGATCAGAGGCGAGACGACCAAGGTGATCCCATCCATGAGAATCGCTGGCAGTTGGTAGCATAGCGATTTGCCGCCTCCGGTTGGAAAAACGGCTAGTGCTGAACGCCTCGCGAGGAGGGTTTCTATGACCTGCCTCTGGCCCTGCCTGAAATGGGCATGGCCGAAGTGCTTGAGGAGTTCGGCGTCGAGGTCGTGTTTTGGAGATTCCATTTCGCGGGCACAATAGAGCGCAGTGGGAATGCTTCGGCAATCTTGGGTGAGAAAGAAAAAAAGAGGGATTCGACTGGCGAATCCCTCTTTTGGCAAATCAAGATGAATCGTTGATTTATGTTGTGGCTTCGGGCGCTGGCTCTTCGTCGTCCTTGTCGCTGACGACCGGGGCGATGCCTTGGAGGACTTCGCCGACGCGGAGGTCGATGAGTTTCACGCCTTGGGCATTGCGGCCGGTTTCGCGGATTTCTGCAATTTTGGTCCGGACCATCTTGCCTTTGTTCGTGATAAGCATCAGTTCGTCTTCGTCGCGGACGGTGAGGGCTCCGGCGACTCCGCCGGTTCTATCCGTCGTTTTCATGGTGATGATGCCTTTGCCTCCACGACCTTGGAGTCGGTATTCCTCGAAACTCGTGCGTTTGCCGAGGCCGTTCTCACCAGCTACGAGAAGTTGGCAATCTTTGTTTACGACAGCGGTGCCGACGATGTAGTCGCCTTTATCCGGGCGGATGCCCCAGACGCCGACGGTGTTGCGGCCTTGGTCGCGGAGTTCCTCTTCGGTGAAGCGGATGCTCATGCCTTCGTGGGTGATGAGGACGATTTCGTCGTGGCCGTTTGTGAGCTTGCAGTCGATGAGGCGGTCGCCTTCCTCGATCTGAATGGCGATGATGCCGCCTTTGCGGATATTTTTAAAATCGTTGAGGTTCGATTTTTTCACAATACCGCTGCGTGTGGCGAAGAGGACATGGAGATTTTCGTTCCAGGTTTCCTCGTCGGTTTTCTGACCTTGAACTCGGATGGTGGCTGCAATTTTCTCGTCTTGTTTCAGTTCAAGAAGGTTTGCGATCGAACGGCCTTTGCTGGCGCGGGAGCCTTCAGGAATCTCAAAAACACGCTCGACATAGCAGCGACCGCTCTCGGTGAAGAACATGAGATAGTCGTGTGTGGTGGCGGTGAAGAGATATTCCACGAAGTCGCTGTCTTCTTCCTTTTCGGCTTCGCGGGCTGTCATTCCAATGACGCCTTTGCCGCCGCGCTTCTGGGCGCGGAAGGAACTGACGAGCGTGCGCTTGATAAAGCCGTTGTGGGTGAGAGTGACGATGACGCCTTCGTTTGCGATGAGGTCTTCGATGGCCATCTCGCCTTCGGCTGGCACGATTTGTGTGCGCCGTGGGGTGCCGTATTTGAGCTGAAGCGCGCGGAGTTCGTCTTTGATGATCGTGAGAACGCGCTTTTCTTTGGCGAGGATATCGAGCAGGTCTTTGATCGTTGCCACCAGTTCATCGTATTCTTGCTTGATGGTATCGCGCTCGAGGCTGGTGAGTTGGTAGAGACGCAGATCGAGAATGTGGCCGACCTGTTTTTCCGTGAAGCTGTATTTGCCGTCAACGATCCGGGCTTCGCTGCGAATGAGGACGCCGAGGCCTTCCACGGTCTTTCTCGTCCAAGACAAGGCAAGGAGCTTGGCTTTAGCATCATCGCGGTCGCGGGAGTCGCGGATGATTTTAATGAAGTCGTCGATGTGTGCGAGGGCGATGAGATAGCCTTCGAGCTTTTCTGCTTCGATCTCGGCGGCATCGAGTAGGAAGCGGGTGCGGCGGAGGATGACCTCGCGGCGGTGCTCGATGTAGCTGGTGATCGCGTCT
>CAXNGJ010000135.1:0-4572 GCA_964201895.1 Terrimicrobiaceae bacterium | reverse complement strand
GATCTCTGCCTGACCGCGAAGGAGGAGAAGTTCTGGATGCCATTCCGCTTCGTGGTTTGCCGGGTGAATCGCGCGGATTTCATTGAAACGTTTGAAAGCAGCCAAGCACGATGCACGGCGTACCAATGAGGCTTCATGGATGCTATCGCCGGAACAAGTCATGTCTGCGCATTGAATATATGCTGCCAGAGCCTCCCCGGTGCGTTGCAAATCCAGCAAAGCACCGCCTTTGAGGAACCATGCCATGGGATGTCCATTCCCAGCATCTTTGGTCATTCTTTCCAGAATCCGGAGGTTGCGTTCCTGCTTCGCGGCGTTCACCTCAGGACTTGAATAACCGGTATGAATGATTTCGATCTGTGTATTCTCAACGGGGATATTCGCTCGCTGGAGGCTTGTGACCACTTGCTCATGGACAGGCCACTCGTAGCGCACACGCGGATCATTTGGAAAAAGTCTCACGATTAGTCCTGAAATGCCCGTTCGACCTTCGTCTGTTGTGCTTTTATTCACTAAATGATAGGCGCGATCCGCTGTATCAGCACCCGACGTCAGTGCCCGAATGGCTTGAACACTGGCTGGCGGAAGGTATTCATCCGCATCCAAAACAAGAATCCACTTTCCGTGAGCGGCCTCAAGAGCCTGATTGCGAGCGGCACTGAAGTCATCAACCCATGGAAAATCCAAAACCTTCGCTCCGCATGTGGTGGCTATTTCCTTTGTTCTGTCAGTCGATCCCGTATCGACAACGATCATCTCTGCAGCAAGTCCTGATGCGGATTTTAGGCATCTCTCGATGTGAGTCTCCTCATTCCGTGCGATCAGAGCTAGAGAGATATGGAGATGCGTGTCGTGCATGATTTCAGTATGGCTCGAACGGGCGAGCTTTTCCAATTCTCCGAGTTCAATAAAAAAAAATCTAAAGTTCTCACAGACGCTTGCCGATAAATTAACCAACGGAGAATAACTCCCCCAGTGAGGTCGAACACTGAACCAAAGCGGCCCGACAGCGAAACGGACTTCGCAACACAGAAAGACAAAGGATATGTCAGTAGTAATCAACACCAACTCAGCCGCTACATCGGCTGCCTACAACCTCAGCAACACCAACGTTAACCTCCAGAGAAGCCTCAATCGCCTATCCAGTGGTTCACGAATCAACTCATCCTATGACGACGCCGGTGGTCTGGCTGTGTCGATGAAGCTCAGCGCTTCGATTCGGCGCACCGACGCCACCTTGGCAAATGTTAATAACTCTGTCAGCTTCCTGCAGACTCAGGACGGAGTCTTAAAAACAGCAGATAAAATCCTCAATCGCATGTCGGAGCTGGCAACACTGGCTCAAGACGTGACCAAATCCACCAGCGACCTCGCTCTCTACAACACGGAACTGACCCAATTGAAGGGCCAGCTCAACCTGATGTTGGATGAAGAGTTCAATGGAATCAGCCTGTTCAGCACAGGTGCAAATGCATCCGCAAATGCAACTCCTTTTGATGATGATGCAACTCTCACAGTAGTGACATCGCACGATGGCGCACAGACAGTTGGCATCACCCAAGTGGATTTGAATCAGGTCGTCTTTGACATCACCAATACTGGATCTGGTTCCAACATGGATATATCCTCCACTACCGGAGCGCAGGATGCAGTTGATTACATCCAGACTGCGATCCAAAACCTCGCAACCATCCGTGCCAACAATGGTGCTGAGCAGTCCCGGTTGACCTTCGCTGCAGATATGCTTGCAGTGAACAAAACCAACCTCGAGGCCGCCAACAGCCGGATCATTGATGTGGATGTCGCCGACGAGAGCACAAAGCTCGCCCGCTACAACATCCTGCAGCAGGCCGGCACAGCGATGCTCGCCCAAGCGAACCAGTCGACCCAGTCGATCCTTCGCTTGATCAGCTAAGTGTGGCTCCAGGCCAAGATTGATATCAAATGATTCAGAGGCTCTCCCGTGAGGGAGAGCCTCTTGATTTTTACCAAAAAACCTTTGCGCCCAGATGTGCTGGGCTGCTTGATTTGTTTTAACGATGGACGATCAGGAATTTGAGATTGTTGATAATGCCCGTGCGGGTCTTTCCCAGTATTCGCTGGAGAGGCTAAAGACTATCGCCCCGACGTTTCGTGAGCGGTCTGCTCAGAGGCTTGCTTGTGTCGAATTGATCGCCGAAAAGGAGCGCGAACTTGCGCGGTTGCAAATGGGCGCTATTTCGCGCAAGGCCTCTGTGGCTTTGCTTATTTCGCTCATTGCTCTTTTTTGGCCGATCCTTCTTCTGGTGGCTTGGTTTTATTTGCAGCCGCTGTTCAAGACCTCGGAGCCTGTTCGCGCAAGCCCAATGCCTGCGGATCGTCCTTTTGCCCGGCCGAGTCCTACACCCGAGCTGATCGAGCCCGAGTCAACTCCTGAACCCCTGCCTCCGCTGCTTGGCGAACCTCCGCCTACGCCTGGTGCGGGCTGAATAGTTCGTGCGCTAGCACGCTGAGACAGTAAATCGCAGCCGTTTCGGTTCGGAGTATGATCGGACCGAGGGTCACTGGTTGGCAACCATGGCTCTTCGCAAGCGCGATTTCTGCGGGTGTGAAATCCCCTTCTGGGCCAACAAAAATGGTTACGCGTTTCGGAGTTTTGCCATATTCGGCAAGGACGGTTTTAATCGGGCGCGCATCTGGTTGAAGCGAGGCGATGAGGTGCAAATCGCCTTTTTCCAAACGCTCGGCGAAGGATTTTGGCGACATGGGAGCTGCGACTTCCGGGAGATGATTTTGTCCGCATTGCTTGCAGGCCTCCAGTGCTATGGCCCTCCACTTATCGCGCTTCTTGGCGACTTCGTCGGCATCGATCTGAACCACCGTGCGGTCCGAGAGGAGCGGGACGATGCGTGCTGCACCGAGCTCGACGGCTTTTTGCACGATGAGGTCCATGTTTTTTCCCTTTGGGACGGCCTGTGCGAGCGTGATCGCGCAGGGTGGGGGTGGCATTGTCGAGGTGGAGGAAATTTTTAACTTTGCCTTCGATCCAGCGGTGGATGCGATCACGGCCTGCCCTTCGCGCCCGGCTCCATCAAAGACCGTGATGCGATCTCCCTCCGCGAGGCGGAGAACGTTGAGGCAATGATGGGATTCTTCCGCATCGAGTGTGGCGGATTCCCAGTTTTCAGGACGGAGATGAAATCGGTGCATATGTTTTGAAAATGTATTCGCGCAGGGCCTCATGCCAGTGGCGAGGCATTATGCTTGTCGCAGCAGTAAGCTTGCGGGTTGAGAGCATGGAAAAAACGGGGCGCGGCGCAATGAATTGTTTCATGTCTGCAAGCCGGATTGGCGCCACCTGATTCGTCTTTAGCTTCAAACCGGCCTCTGTGGCTAATTGAATAGCCTTCTCTCCATACTCGCGCCACGAGCACTGACCGCTGTTACAGGCGTGATAAAGCCCTCCTTCAAGCGAGGAATCAAAAAAAAACTCCAGCCACTTGGCTGTGTCTTCCGCCGATGTGGGGCAGGAAAACTTGTCCTCGATGGCTTCCACGCGATCCTCTCGCATCGCCCGTTCTATGAGTGAATCTGCGAACGATGATTTGCCCGGGCCGAAAACCCATGAAACCCGCACAACCATATGGCGAGCATCCTGGCCCAGCACACGCCGCTCACCCTCAAGCTTGGGTGCGCCGTAGACACCAAGCGGTGAGGGCGTGTCCTCTTCGCTGTAGGCTTCGCGTTTTTTGCCGTCGAAAACATAGTCCGTGCTGAAATGAATAAGCTTGGCGCCTTGCCGAGAAGCGCATTCCGCCAGGACTCCCGGTGCAAGGGCGTTGACGATATGGGCCTCTTCACTGGCGGATTCACAGAGGTCTACATTGGTAAGACCTGTGCCATTCACGAGCACATCGAAATCCAGATCGCCAAGTATCCTTGGCAAGGAATTTAAATCTGAAACATCCAGTGCTGGACGAGCGAGTCCGGTTACTTCGTGGGATTTCGCCCAGCATTTTAACAGAGAACCTGCAAGCCGCCCCTGGGAGCCAACTATCAAAACGCGCGTTTTCTTATCAGGCATGTCCGAATATTTTTTCTCTTCGGCGTTTTTACGCTTGCAAAATAATTTTGTCCCTTCATTTTGTTCAACCCTTCTTCAATAAGGAAATACTTTTATGGCATACGCAGTCATCCAAACAGGCGGGAAACAATACCGCGTTGAATCCGGCAATGAGATCGAAGTCGAAAAGCTCGACGTCGAACCCGGCGCGGCACTTGAAATCTCTGAAGTCCTGCTCGTCTCAGACGGCAGCAAACTCCACGTTGGAGCACCTTTCGTGGATGGTGCCACCGTCAAGGCGACCGTTGTCGATCAATTCAAGGATGACAAAGTGATCGCTTTCAAATTCCGCAGACGTAAGGGCTACCACCGCACCGTCGGTCATCGCCGCCAACTTACCCGTCTCAAAATCAAAACCATCTCCACCAAGTAAAATCTCATGGCCCATAAAAAAGGACAAGGCAGTGTCAAAAACGGTCGCGATAGCGTCAGCAAGCGTCTCGGCGTGAAAAAATTCGGCGGTGAATCCG
>CAXNGJ010000134.1:0-4586 GCA_964201895.1 Terrimicrobiaceae bacterium | reverse complement strand
CCATGTCACGCTGGGTCTGGTCGATCGGCCGGGTGGAATAAATGGGAAGGACTGCAAGTCGACGCATGCCCGCAGGCCAGCGAATTCCGGAGTTTGCAGTGAGGTCCTGTGGCGGAAGCGACATCGTTGGATCAGAAATCTGCTGAATGCGACCAGAGCGATTAGGCTTATCATGAACGGCACGCGAGCTGGATTGCGTGCAGGCCACGAGAGAAAATGCAGCCAAAAGACACAGGATTCGAAATGACATGCTCTGACACACAGCAATTTTCATGCCTTATACAAAAGCATCCGAACCCGCTCCATGCGTCGGACGCCGACCGCAGCAAGGAAACTCGAATTTTCGGCTTGCCGGTGAGGGCTTTCTCTACAGTTTTTTGGCCACCCCGCTCAGGTCTTCGTATGGCACGGGAGTTGCTGGACACATTGCACTTCATATGTGCCCCATCAAATCAACCAACCAAAAATCCGTGTTTTCTGCCATACTACACCGTGGTCTTTATCTCGCGATGTTGGCAGTGATCTGCAGCGCGGCATCTTTGAGCTTAAGTTCCTGCTCCTCGGCTCCAAAGAAAAAAACAAGCAACCAAGCCGCAGTCATGCCGCAAAAGTTGCCCAAACCCGCCCCGATGCGCGTTGCCCAAGATAGCAACTCACGTCGCAAGCCTCCGCTTCTTCCAAAAACCATTGTGAACATACCCGACAAGGATGATGTGCCCGATCTGGCGGGAAACTCGGATTCAATGAGCAATTCCAAAGTCGTTGACAGCACGACGCCGAAGTTCATCAACAACGAACAGACGCAGGATTTCTTCCAGGGCGCAGGAGATGGCCCAGCAGGCGAAAGCGTTCTTGGCTCGTTTTTTGACACCGTTTTCCGGCCCGCAAATGCGGCCAACCAACCCGTCAGCAGCACCTCTTACAAAGTCGAATAACCATGCGCCGCCTCACCAGACTTTCCCTACTCTTCCTGACAGCTGCAGCACATGCAGAAATTTCCGCGCCGCCACCCATCACTCCCGAAGCTGCCCCGCAGAGTGCAACGGCGCCGGCCTTGGTAGAAAACCACGCCGCACCGCCTTTGCAGAATCCTCTCACTCCCACCTCAAGCCCATCCAGCATGGCAGTGCCGATCGAATTTGATGCACTTCAGATCGAGCTTGAGGAAAATCCATCCTACGCACCGAGCCTCTTGGCCAGCGGAGCCAGCGTAGAAGCACTCGATCAAGAAATGCAGCAGGCGATGGAGAATGGCGACCCTGCACTGGCGGAAAAGTTATTCAACCAAATCCTCCAACTTGCTGCTCCCGAAAAACAAAAACGTAACGCCCTTTTACTCATGGGCCGCAATTTGGAGGAGAAACAAAGTCAGCCCGCCAAGGCTGCCGTTGTTTACGAACAGTTTGTTAATCTGTTTCCCAGCGATCCGGAGACCCCCGATATGCTTCTGCGCCTCGGTCGGATTTACCGCGAGAACGGCGCCTACTCGAGCTCCCTGAACAAATTCTACAGCGTCCTGTATTCAGCGCTTCAGGTCAAAACCGGCGAGGCATACACCGACTCCTCCCTCAGGGCAAAAATGGAGATCGCACACACGCACTTTGCCGCCGGCGACTACAAAGCCGCGGCCGAACTCTACTCGCGACTCAAGCTCGTCAAAATGACACAAGCCGAGGCCAGCGAAGTCGCCTTCCGCTCCGCCTACATCTCCTATCTCTCCGGCCAATACACAAACGCCCTCACGGGCGCCGAAGGCTTTCTGGCCACCTACCCCGCGAGCCCGCTCGCGCCCGAGGCCCAGTATCTCCGCGTGCAGTCCCTCCGCGCCCTTGGTCGAAAAGAGGAGGCCATGAAGGAAACCATCAAACTCCTGCAAGCCGGCCGCGAATACGGGAAGAAAAAACCCGCAGTCTGGGCCTACTGGCAGCGCAAAACAGGGAACGATATTGCCAACGAACTCTACGAAACCGGTGACACACTCGGTGCCCTCTCCGTCTATCAAAAGCTCGCCGAACTCAACGACGCCCCCAACTGGCGCGGACCGACAGTCTATCAGATCGGCCTCTGCTTCGAACGCCTACGCCACCACGCCCGCGCCCGCGAAGCCTACCGCTACATCATCGACAAAATCCCGCTCAATGCCCCCGCCGCGGAAGGCGATGCCATGGTTGGCATGAACCTCTCCACCCTCCGCGACATGGCCCAATGGCGCCTCGACAACCTCGACTGGCTCGAAAAAACCGAAAAAGACCTTTACCCACTCCTTGACAAGGAAACCCCGGGCAGCGACCTCCAACCCGCCTTCCTGAGAACAGAAAAACCCGCCGCCACACCTCCCTCCCCTTCTGCATCAACCCAGCAAGCCGCCAACCAAATCGCCCCGGCCAGCGCAGTGGCGCGGTGAGTTTTTGCAGGAGCCTCAACGGCATGCCTGAGAGATTGGTGATAAAATCTCCCGCTGTGGCACAAGAGCTGCTGAGACAAATCGAATAAAACTATGAATCCTCTCCTCGCCATCACAGCCGCAAAATTGGGCAGCAATATTTTGGGCAGCATCGCCGGCAACTCAGCCGAGAAGTCTCCGAGTGCGGCGGAAATGAAGAAAGCCGCTTTTGCACAGGTTCTCGCCAAAGCCACGAACACTCCAGAATACAAAAACATGCAGCGCCTCAGCGCCGAGGGGATCGGCAGCCGCTCGGATGTCGAAATGACGCTCCAGCAAATGTCACAAAAAATTCTTCAATCCCCCGAAATTGCGAAGGCGCTGGAAGGAAGTTCGGAGCCGTTCGATCTAAAATTCCTGCCTGATGGAAATGTGGCGCTCAAGAAGGCCGATGGAACCGAGAAGATTTTTAAATTGGACGGAAACCTCAAAGAGACCGCTCAAAAAGCCGTTTCGATTATTGAAAGCGCAAAGATCGCTTATCCGAGCGGACTGGCCTCATCGAAGGAACCAGGCGGCTCAATGCATATTGTGCCAGGTGCCAAGGCCACACTTCAGGCCTAAACGCCTACTCTGTATTCGCTTCTCGATGCACGGAAGGTCGTGCGTTTTTCGGTATCATGAGAATGGCAGTAGCCTTGCATTTGGCCTTCTCACTCCGGCTTGCCGACTGAGATTCTGATCGCTGATCTCAATCCCCCGCGACATTCGTTTCTGGCCTGAATGAAGCCCGTTGATCCGGCTCAACCTCCCCTGCAAAACAACTCGGCAAGTTTTGCCGTTTTAAAAATACCACCGTGGCATCTTCTGCCATGCCCATTTTATCAAGTTGCATCACACTTGAAAATCATGCCTGGAGTCTCTTTTTACGACCCCTTCGGAAGCTGGCACAGGTTCTGCTAAACATCCAATCATGGAAATGGTGGCCTCTCTCTTCAACAGCGATAACTATACCGCTGTAAAAAAAATGATGGATGTTTCGGCTCTTCGCCACGCATCGATCGCAAGCAACCTCGCCAATGTTTCGACCCCGGGCTACAAGCGTGTCGATCTGAGCAGATCCTTTGAGGACGAACTCCGGGCCAGCATCAAATCCCGCAATGCCGATGAAATTGCGGAGGCCTCTCCCCGCACCGAAGTCGATACGCTCACCCCATCGACCCGCGCCGACGGCAACAATGTGCAGATTGACAGCGAACTTCTTGGCCTCACAAAAAACACGATGAATTTCAATGTGCTCACAGACTTCGCCAGCGGCTCGTTGAAACAACTCCGTCACGCCATCATGGGCCGCCCAGCCTGATTTTCCTGAAAACGAACCCTCACCTTAATTTCATATGATGAATGTCATTTCCGCCAGCAGCATCACGGGCAGCGCTCTCGACGCCGAAAAAATGCGTGTCGATATCGTTTCTCAGAACATCGCGAATGCAAATACAACCAAAGGTACCGACGGCAAGCCCTACCAGCGCCGCATCGTAGCATTCGAATCCCTCCTCGACGCCGCATCTGGCCCGAATATGCAGGGCGTTCGCGTTTCGGAAATCAAACGCGATGAAAACCCAGGCGAAATCATTAACAACCCGCAACACCCCCATGCGGACGATGACGGCAACGTCACCATGCCGAATGTGAATATTCCATTTGAAATGGTGGACATGGTCACGGCCACCCGCTCCTACGAAGCCAACCTCGCCGTCGTGCGCAACGCTCGCCAAATGGCCACCCAAGCCCTTTCCATTGGCCGCTAACATTTAGAAGACTTTTAAATATGAACATCTCCGCCATCCCCTCCAACATTCCTACTATGACAGCTCCGCTCACCATGCGGAATTTCCAGCCCGACATCGAGCGCACCAACTCGCTGAAAGAAGCTGGCTTATCCGCAGGAGGATCACAAGTCGGCGGCGCGGACCCATTCGGCTCCATGATGAAAAAATTTGTTACTGATGTGGACGACAAAATGAAAACATCCGCCACTGAGAAAAACAAAGTCCTCACAGGCGAAGCCACGAATCTTCACCAAGCCATGATCGCCGGCCAGGAATCCAGTGTTGCTTTTACGCTCATGGTCGAGCTTCGCAACAAGCTCGTGGAGAGCTATCAGGAACTCATGCGCGCCCAAGTTTGAGCAACTTGGCAC
>CAXNGJ010000133.1:0-4614 GCA_964201895.1 Terrimicrobiaceae bacterium | reverse complement strand
CAAATCCGGCTTGGCTTTACCTCCGGGACGACCCCAGCGGACATCGAGGACCAGCGGATGGACAAGACCGAAGCCGGTTTTCTGACCCAGAATGTGAACTACTGGATCGCCGGAGCATCGTTCGCCGTCATGGCAGGGATTTATTTCATCCAGCGCATTCTGATTCGCCGCCGCAAAAACCAAGGAAACGGAGACGAACAGTGAAAAACATCCTTCCTCTGGCGTCGATGGCGCTTGTTTACGCGGTTGTTTCAGCCCAAGCGGCTTCGAACACACTTCTTGTCTATGACACGCTTTCCAAGCCGTTCTCGCTCGTGAATGAAATCGCCCCGATTCAAATGAGCCTCACTCATTTTGACACACATGTCGAAACCCTCGCCGACTCGAAGGTGAGCGCAGCGGATTTGCAAAAAGCCAACTTCATCGTGATGGCTGGAATCTCGGGATTTCCCAAGCTCAAGCCAGAGCTGCTGACAATGCTTGAGAAGTCGCAAAAACCCGTCATGGCAGTCGGAGCGGCGGCATCATTTGCCTCGGAGAAGCCAGTGGCAACCGGCAAGGCCTCCACGCCGGTCGACAAAACCAAGGTGACCTATCGTGGTCGCGAGTGGACGCTCAGGCTCGATCCCTTTTACGGTGAATCCTATCCCGGCGCCCGCCCGCTTGTTGGGACATCCTCAAAGGGCGCTCAACCACTGGCTTGGCGGGTTGGCAACCGCTTTGGCTTCGCCGCCTTGCCGTCTGAACCACCTCTTTCCATGGTGTTCTCGGATGTCCTGATCGATTTTTACGGTGGAAGCCAGGAAGCCCCTCCGGCCATGGTTTTTGTGATTCAGGATTATAATCCGTCCTGCAATCCTGCGGCACTCCGACGCGCAGTGGATTATTTCGAGCATCAGAAAACGCCATTCGTCGTGACCACCCAGATGAAGGAGGTCCCGCCAGGGGTGGAAATCACACCCCGCGAAGAATTCTTGGATTCTCTCCGCTATGCGCAGGCTCATGGCGGGCGCATCTTTTTACACGGAGGAAATGGTCCTGAGCGGAGCGAGGTGTTCCGAAAAGAAGGCATCCGAATCGAGGGAACCGAGGACACTTTGTCTGCCTCTGCAGGAATTGAGGTCGGGAGCGCATTTGTGCAGCGGATTCCCGGGGAACCACCCGTGCCGTTTGCCAGTGCCGTGCCGCTACGGCTTGAGGGAGGTGGTTTGCTCATTCCAGCGAATGTGCATGCCGGGAGGGATGGTTCCGCAAATGTGGAACTCAAGACATCGATCCGCGACATCTCCAGCTTTCGAGGCGGTCTTGCCGTAGTGGTCGTCCCAGCCTGGATGCGCTTCCAAGACATGCTTGCCGCTCTGGAAGCCGCACGCTCCACCAGTCTCCCAGTCATTGATCCCGTAACCCGTTTTTCCGCTCCAAGAAGTTAAGAACCCATGAAACCAATTTATTATTTTTCTTTAGCCCTGCTCGCCTCCGCGTCCTTGTTAGACGCCCAGTCGCCAGATCCTGTCACCGAGGCAGCCACGCTCTCGAATCAAGGGCGCCATGCCGAAGCCTCCGCCGTTCTTCAACAAGCCACGGACTTGAATCCTGGCGACGAGGGGCTTCGATTCCGGTTGGCGACGGCGCTTGTGTTTGACAGACGAAATTCCGAAGCGCGCGCGATTTTTGGCGAATTGGCAAAATCCTGGAACGCTGATATCGCCTCGATGGCGGTATCGAGCTTGACCGCACTCGATCGCGCCGAGGCCATCGAGAAAGCCGCCCGCGCACAACCTCCTTCTGCTGAAACCCTCCGCCGCGAAGCCGAATACCGCGCACGGCAAGCCAGCCTCGATCGCCAGCAGGCAGCGTATGAGCTCATCAAGGCTAGACGCGACGAGGAAGCAGTGCGGGCGATTGATGATCTGGAGCGGCATGGCGAGGTCACGCCGGACTTGATTATCGAAAAATCCGCCGCCCTTCAGCGCATGGGCGACACTCTCGCAGCCATCGTGGTGCTGCGCGATGTGGCAGGAGGTGACAATCCCGACCCCCGCGCTCGTCTCCAATTGGCCGCCTTGCTGGCGGAGCAGGGACGCCGTGCTGAAGCCTTTGAAATCTGGCGCGAACTCCGCGATCAAGGCGGTGACGCGACGCTAAGCCGCGTGGCTGCAGCCGAGATCGAAGCTCTTGCCCCTTCCTACAACCTGGAGCGGTGGACATGGGGAGAGCTGGACCTTTATGGCACTTATCTCTCCCGCTACAACATCGGCGTTTCCTCCGGGCGTCTCCGCGAGGGAACATTCATTCCCGGTGCGCGATGGATCGAGCCGTTCGTTCAGGCCGATTTCAGCCTCGACTCCTCAAACACGAGCAATGGTCAGGGGCCGGGGCAGGGGATTCCGACAATATACAACGAGAACCTCGCTGGTTTTCATGCTGGCGCGCGCATTCGCCCATTCGCCAACCAATCCCTTGTGCTCTACGTCCTCGGCGGTGTTCAAAAGGATCTGCGCGGCACGGAGCAACACAAGGGCGAATGGTTCTCCGAGATCATTGCCGGTCTCAATGGCTACTGGGCCTGGGGGCCTGGCAAGGAATGGACCACCATCGATCTTGAAGGAGTTTCACCCGGTGGACTCCCCACACTTCCCTCTAACAGCCAAGCATCCCGCTGGGCTCTCAACAACTGGTCCCCGCCTCGTCTGAGGTTCGACTGGTTCGTTGAGGCCGGCGGCGACGCGGCCTATTACAGTCGGCTTCCGGACTGCCTGGCCTACGGACAGTCGCGCCAAGGGGCACGCATCATGCAATTCGGAAAGGCTGCCGCTGTTGACATCTACGGGCTCGAAAACCTCACGATGGATACGAAGGGCAACTACTACGACAACTACTTCGAGGCAGGCCCGGGAATGCGCTTTGTCACCGCCCCTGTCGGCGCCGCCGTTCTCACAACGAGCGTTGATTATGTTCTGGGTTCCTACCTCGGACGCAACAGCAACAACACACGCGGCGACACCGCCGCAAACTATTCGGACTTCCGTCTCACCGTCGCTCTATCCGTCCGCTGGTAATTCCTATGGAAACTCTGCACACATTATTTGTCGTTCTCGCCTACATCTCAGCCGTCGGATTCCTTGTTTTTGGGATCGATGATGTCTTTTTTGATATGCAATTCCTGCGCTACCTGCGTGGCCACCGCAATGCCCGGCCGGTCTCTCTCGAAAAGCTCAAAAACGAACCCGAAAAACTCATCGCTATCTTCATCCCGGCATGGATGGAGGGAGGTATCATCAACCGCATGGCCGACTATGCCAGGAGGATCCTCATCTACGAACGCTATGACATCTTCATCGGGGTCTATCCGAATGACGAGGAGACGAATCGCTGCGTGGATGAACTCACCCGCATCTCGCCCCGCATCCACAAAGCGGTAACTCGCCGCCCTGGTCCGACATCCAAAGCCGATTGCCTCAATGCCATTTTTGAGGCGATGAAGGCGCGGGAGATTCCAGGCCGCCGGCAGTATGAGATCATCGCCCTTCACGATGCCGAGGACGTCATGCACCCGCTCACGTTGAAGGTTTATAACCACTACGTGCCTGCGCTCCTCGACATGGGCCAGATTCCTGTTTTTCCGCTGGAGCTCAATCCATGGCGATACTGGGTAGGTAATTCCTACCTCGATGAGTTCGCCGAGTGGCATGTGAAGGACATGTATTCCCGCGAGGCGATTGGCGGTGTGGTGCCATCCGCCGGTGTCGGCACGGCATTCTCCCGCAAGTCGCTCGATTATTTAGCTGCAAAAAATGCCTCAGGCCCCTTCCGTGAGGGCCAACTTGCGGAGGACTACATGGTGGGCCTGGAACTCTGCCGCGCCGGATTCCGCGCCGGATTTATTGACCACCCCGTGGAACGTGAAATCGTGACGCGAGATGCCCAAGGTGATGTCGTCTCGACGCGCACGGTCACCGAGAGCGTTGCTGTTCGTGAGAATTTTCCACTACGCTTTGTCGATGCCGTGAAGCAGAAGGCCCGTTGGATTGTTGGAACAGCCTTCCAGGGATGGCAGCATGGCGGTTGGTGGGGCTCCGCCGCCGTTCGCTACACACTCCTCCGCGACCGCCGCGCGCCGGTAGTGCATTGCATCAATGCCGCTGGCTACTGCGTGATGGGTTACGTGCTTTTTGAATTTGCTGTGCTCCACACGGACTTCCGCAATTGGATTTTTGTGAAGCCGCTTTTCGAGGCTGACAGCCTCCTCTGGCGCATTGTTCTCGTGTGCACCGCGCTGCTAGTTTACAGGGTCGCACAGAAGGTGACCTGCGTGTCCAATGTCTATGGTCTCCGCCAAGGTCTCTTTGCGATTCCTCGCTATCCGGTGGTGAATTTTATCAACATGGGAGCGACATTCCGCGCTGCATGGCTCTACACGCGCCACCGCCTCTTCGATGAACCGCTTGCATGGACCAAAACAACCCATGTTTTTCCAGGGGCGGCGGAACTCGAGGAATACTCGCGCACGATCGAGGATTTGCTTGTGGACGAAGGTTATGTATCCCGTCCCGAGTTGCAGGATATCCTCAGCAAACACAGGGGCCTCTCCGCACCCCGGGCCCTGCTCGATAT
>CAXNGJ010000132.1:0-4632 GCA_964201895.1 Terrimicrobiaceae bacterium | reverse complement strand
CTGGGCCAAATGTAAGGCGGAAAAGCTGTTGCATCACAAGGGAAGCGCCCCAGGTCGCCAAGAGGGATTCCAACGGGCGTCGGTAGAGAAATTGAATGACGCTTTTTTCCAAAAGGAACCCCGCCGCAGCGGCGCTAAGAAAGGCGATGGGCAAAGCGACAAGAAAGTAGCTCTGGTAAATGGCGGAAGCTGGATCGAATCCAAATCCCGGGATATTCATGGAAATCCCAAATGGCGCAAAGGCGAGTCCCGTGCCGAACACGCATTGCACCACAAAAGTTGCATAGCCCCCTACGATCATGATTTCTCCGTGGGCCATATTGATGACGCCCATGAGGCCAAATGTGATGGCGAGCCCGAGGGCCACGACCAGCAACACGGACCCCAAACTGACGCCACGGAAGATAGTCCCAAAAAAATCCACCCAGAAAATGTGTTTATCGATGCTTTTCAAGGCTACTTTGGCTGCCTGAAGGGTTTCCGGTGTTTGTGTGGAATCTGAGGCAATGCGCGTGATCGCATCCTTGGCAGGCACTGAGGCGGATTGCCCGAGGCGCTGAAGTGCAGCTACTTTAAGTTCGGGATTCGAGGAATTGAGATTCACCAAAGCGATGGAATCCCAAATGGTTTCCTTCACACGCTGATCTGGTTCATTTTCCAGTCGGGCTTCAAGAACCGGCAATGTGGCGGGCGACTGCTTCAGGCCCAGCTTGAGGATCGCGTTTTGACGAACGGAAGGTGACTCATCGCCCAGCGCCAGAAGATCGGTGGTGGATTTGATGGCGCGGCGGAGCTTGCTGTAAGTCTCAACAGCTTTTAAGGAGGGATCGAAGGGAATGGGAGAGCCGGATTTGTTTACCAGCGGTTGTCCGTTATCCACTCGGAGCAGTTGAACGGTGGAATTTTCCTCAAACTTCAAAAACGGAATCCGCTGACCGTCTTCATCGGTAAAAACAAAAACTTGTTCCCGTTGCCAGCCTTCGAGCGTTGGGCCAAGGGCTGGATGGGGAGTTGCCGCGAGTTTTTCCACAAGGGCGGCTTGGTCGGCCTCTGGAGCAAGAATGGCCGTTGCAAGAGCCTGTCTGGCAGTGTTCTCAGCATCATCTGTAGCGAAGATCCGTGTTGAAAATAATAAAACGGAAATCGCTGCTGTGAAAAGGAAAGCTCTGATCGACATCTCGTATTCTTATAAACCTTGGAAATTTTGTGTAGACACAAGAAGGGGCCGGGCAAACAACAACCCGACCCCTCCCCTTGTTGCTACTGCGATTTACTTGCTGCCAAAGGTGCCCTTGAGCCAAGGTTGTGGGTAGACTTGGCTGAATTCTTTCACGATTTTGAATTGTCCGTCGGCTTTCGTTTCGCCGATGTAGACATTTTTCTTTGTGTGGTTGTTCTTCTCTACAGTGTTGAGACCATTGGGACCTTCGAAGGTAATTGTCCCGGATTGAAGAACTGCGCGAACTTTATCCACATCGAAGCTGCCGGCTTTTTCCACAGCGGCCTTCCAGAGGTAAACACCATCGTAGGAAAGAACCATGGGACTGCAGGTGACACGGTTGGCTTTTTCGATGCCAGGAACGGTCGATGTTTTGAGCCATGCGAAGAAGTCTTTCTTGAACTTGTCGTTTTGCTTGCTGTCGATGGACATGAAGTAGGCCCAGCAACCGAGGTGACCAACAAGATCTTTCGTAGGAAGGCTGCGGAACTCGTCCTCGGAGAGGCTCAGTGATGCCACGGGGCAATCGGCTGAAGTGAGTCCGGAAGCAGCAAACTCTTTGAAGAATGGCACATTCGAGTCACCATTGATCGTGTTGATCACGCAGGCGTCGCCAGAAGCAGCGAATTGCTTGATTTCAGCAACGATCTGTTGGTAGTCGGTGTGGCCGAATGGAGTGTATTTTCCAGCAGAGATAACCTTGCCCTCTGCGTCCTTGCGAAGTCCGCCACCGATATTTTCGATCGGGATGCCTTTGGAAAGAAGATACTCCAGAAGAACAAGGTTTGTGGTTTGCGGATAAACATAGTCCGTGCCGATGAGGTAGAATTTTTTCTTGCCATCTGCCAGGAGGTAATCCACCGCAGGGATAGCCTGTTGATTAACGGCTTCCGCTGTGTAAATCACGTTCTGTGACTCTTCTTCCCCTTCGTATTGAACGGGGTAAAAGAGGAGGCCGTTCTCTTTCTCGAAGACTGGAAGAACCGACTTGCGGCTCACCGATGTCCAGCAACCGAATGTGACAGCGACTTTGTCAACTTCGAGGAGTTGCTTGGCTTTCTCCGCAAAGAGTGGCCAATCGGAAGCCCCATCGACAACGACCGGTTCAATTTTTTTCCCAAGGACACCGCCCTTGGCATTGATTTCGTCGAAGGCGAACATGAGAACATCGCGCAGCGAAGTCTCGCTGATCGCCATTGTTCCGCTGAGCGAGTGAAGCACACCGACCTTCACGGTATCTTTATCCGCAGCGCTCAGGGTCGGAGCAAACGTCGCGGCCAGAGCGGAGACAAAGAGAGTGCAGAGTGATTTTTTTGTCATATCAGTAGTTTTTCTTTGAGAGACTTTGATCCTCCGCTCAGCGCTTGAAGCCAAGCGGAGGGTTCAAATTTTTCGGAACCTTAGAACATCAACTTGACGCCGATATTCCCAGTTACAAAGTTATCCGCAGGGTTGGTTGGGATGACAGAATTGCTGGTGTTGTAATAGGTAACGCCGCCGTGAAGTTCCCAGCTGCCAGGAAGGTAAGGGATCGGCACGCTTCCGCCGATGCCAATAGCTGTGTAGCCATATCCGCCATCACCACCGTGGAAGTCGTCGGTAGCAAAGCCCATTGCGGCGGTAGGAGTGATGCTCACTTCGTAAACCTTGAACGTGTAGCTCAAGTTAGGAACGAAGAATGTGCCTGCAGATCCGGGTCCGTCGCCACCTACACCCTCCAAACTCGCATCCAGACGGTTGTGGACCGTTATGGCTGGGTTCAAGAATGTGTTATTGTTATACTTCAGAATGACATCCAAGACTTGCTCTGTTTGCTCGGCATACATCCAAGCTTGATACAGGACGGTCAAGCTCACATCATTGTAGGTGTAAGAAAGCCCTGTCCAGATATCCACTTCTTGGAGATAACCCCCGATGCTGCTGGGAAGATTGTTGTTAACATCCCACCAGGTTCCTACCACTGCTGATAGACCCTCAATCGGAGTCGCCCACGCGAGCTCGAAGGATGGATTGAAAACACCACGACCCCATGATGTGCCGCCGGCCCAGACATCCAAACCGTAGGAGATGAAGTGGCTGTTCAAATCAAAAGACAGCCAACCGGAGAAGGCTGGCGTTTCTTCTTCTTCGACAACGGCCACAACTTCTTTGGCTGGAGCAGCTGTTCCCGCGCGAACGGGTGTTGATGCCGCTATAAGCCCAAGGGTTACAGCAGCTACTTTGATGATGATGTGTTTTTTTAGCATGGTTTTTATTTGTGTTGAAATAAACGGCGCGTTGAGCGGCGTCGTCCATTGATCAATAAGCTTGCAGCATGCCAACATTCCGGAACTGTCCAATTGATACGCTAAACAGGAAAAAAATATCGCGAATCAGGTTTTCTGGGCCGTTTTTCAGGCTGTGTGTGAAAAAAGCGACAATTCCCGAAGGCGCTGCATGGCAACGCGGCCGATTTTTAGACACTCCGCCCTATTGCTGAACGAGAGCATCGCCTCATTGCGGGAATGGCGATCCATGCGGCGAATCTGGCCGGGATTCACGATCAAGGTGCGATCAAGGCGCTGGAAACCGTGGCTGGCAAGCTCGCAGATCCATTCCTGCATGGAGCGATGACAAGTGATTTTCGTGCCCTCCACGAGGAAGACATGGGTTTGGTGATCTTGAGCCAGGATGTGCGAAATTCTCGAGGGCGAAAAAATGTGGGAGCCCGTTGTGCTTTTGACCGAGACGCGAAAATCTGTATCAACTCGTGAGAGAGCCTTGCGAGCCGCATGGCGTGAGAGAGCGAGCGATAGGCGTTCGGGATGGAGCGGCTTGAGCAAGTAATCTACAGCTCCCGCGTCAAAGGCGCGCAGAGCGAAACGATCATCCTCCGTCACACAGATCAGGCTCGCAGTGTTTGGCAAAAAGGTGAGCAAATCAAATCCATGCGCTGCGTGGGGATTCAAAAACACGAGTTGTGGCTGGAATTTCAGACACATGGATTTGGCCTCCTGGAAAGTCAGGCATCCCGCAAGCATCGTTATACTAGGCGAGAGACTGCTCAGCAAATGCCGGAGGTTCTCCATTCCAGCGCAATCGGAATCCACGACGATAGCGTGTTCCGTATTCACAAACACGAATTCCTCCCCGGAATTGGTGTGAAGTTGACAAAAGTGATCTCCCTTTTTTCCCTTGCAAAGCCCATAAACTACCCAACTCTTCTTGAACTTATTTTCGCAGGGCTTGACAATACTTTTTTTCCTCAGCGGCTCAAAAAGGAATCGGATTACGCTGAGGGAAACGCTGAGAATCTGAGGCCAATCATTCCCGCCGCTTCGCGAGTGGCCAATCCGCAAGTTGATTCAACAAAGCCACACGATACTGGCCCGCCTTGAGTGGCCAAAAATTTGGACGATCGTCCAAATTTTTGG
>CAXNGJ010000131.1:0-4633 GCA_964201895.1 Terrimicrobiaceae bacterium | reverse complement strand
GCCATCTTCAAAGCAAAGCAGCAGGCGTCCTTTCATGCCGAGCGGGAGCGTTGGGAGGAAGCGGGCTTCAAGGTGGAGGAGGAGGTTCCTGTGGCAGCCGTCCCCGCAGGCATCGACCTCCCCGATAATGGCCGATTTGTGGATTCCCCGGTGGCCGGCAACATGTGGAAAGTTCTGGTCAAAGCCGGTGACCGCGTCTCCGAGGGGGATGTGTTGTTCATTGTGGAATCGATGAAAACCGAAATCAGCGTGTCCTCGCCCTGTGATGGGCAAATTCACTCCCTTGCAGCCGCTGAGAACCGCCCTGTGGCGGCAGGCGAGCATCTTGCAGCCATCCTCGAATCATGACTATTTCATCCATCCGGCACGACCTTCAAACCGGCGTGCGAACCATCGAAGAACTGCTCGAAGGGATTTATCGATCTATTGCCCGGCGCGGTGAGGACAGCGTCTGGATTTTTCTTCGCCCCCAAGATGAGGTTTTAAAAGAGGCTCTGTCCATGGATTCCTCGCTGCCGCTCTTTGGGGTTCCATTCGCGGTGAAGGACAACATCGATGTGGCGGGAATTCCAACCACCGCCGCGTGTCCCGCTTTCGCGTTCACGCCTGCGGAATCCGCGTTTGTCGTCCAGAAACTCCGCGATGCGGGGGCGTTGATGATTGGAAAAACGAACATGGATCAATTTGCGACCGGGCTTGTCGGAACGCGAACTCCTCATGGCGCGTGCCGCAGTATTTACCACTCGGATTATATTTCCGGGGGATCGAGCTCTGGTTCGGCCGTGGCTGTCGCAGCGGGATTGGTGGCTTTCTCGCTTGGCACGGACACTGCGGGCTCGGGTCGCGTTCCAGCGGCGTTCAACAACATTGTTGGCCTGAAACCAACCCGTGGCCTTCTCAGTATGCGTGGTGTTCTACCAGCCTGCGCTTCGCTCGATTGCGTGAGCATTTTTGCGAAGACCGTCGAGGACGCTGACACGGTTTTCAGGATAGCAGCCACCCCTGACCCTTGCGATCCATGGTCTCGCACGGGCCCCAAGTTGGCCGCTCGCCATGCCATGGTGCGTCTTGGTGTCCCCCAAAAGCTCGAGTTTTTTGGCGATACCGAATCCGAGAAACTTTTCCATGCTTCCGTGGAAAAATTTCGCGCACAAGGCTGCGAGATCATTCCCGTGGATTTTGACCCTTTTCTCGAAACCGCCCGACTTCTTTACGGGGGGCCGTGGGTTGCAGAACGCGATCACTCCGTGGGCGATTTCATTCGTCAGCATCCGGATGACACCGATCCCGTCGTAAGAGGGATCATCACCGGCGGCACCCCTAAATCCGCCGTGGAAGCCTTTGAAGGCATCTACGCACTTCAGCGTCTCCGCAGCACGATTGCGCCAGTTTGGAATAGAATCGATGCCCTCCTCGTTCCTACCGCACCGACCATCTATCGTGTGGATGATGTTTTGGCGAATCCCGTTGAGCTAAACAGTCGTCTGGGCACTTATACAAATTTCGTCAACTTACTTGATCTCTCCGCTCTTGCCATCCCGGCTGGATTTCGCCCCGACGGCCTTCCCTTTGGCGTCACTCTGGCAGGCCCTGCTTTTGAGGATAAATGGCTCGCCTCCATCGCCCGCAACCAATCCACAATACGAGATATGATCTCTGTGGCCGTCGTGGGAGCCCATCTTAGCGGTCAACCCCTCAATCACCAACTCACAGACCGTCGCGCCAGACTTCAGCGCACCACCACCACGAGCGCGCACTACCGACTCCATGCACTGCCAACCCAGCCTCCCAAGCCCGGGCTCCTGCGGCGAACCGGGGAGGGGATGCCTATCGAGGTTGAGATCTGGGACATGCCGATCGAGGAATTTGGTTCCTTCGTGGCGCTGGTCCCTCCTCCTCTGGCAATAGGCAGTCTGGAGCTCGCTGACGGGACTTGGGTCAAAGGTTTCGTTTGCGAACCCGAGGCGCTGCAGACTTCCCCCGACATCTCCCACCATCAGGGCTGGAGGGCTTATCTGCGCTCCTTAACTCCGTAAACTTCGCCTGTCTCTTTTCGAGCAATCCCCTGCTCAATTGTGGGCATTCATGTCCGGTTTGGCACGCCACGACCCTCGCTTCCTCAGATTTCATATGGCGTTGCATGCATTTCTCAAATTGGCACGCTGTATGCTACTATTTAAATGCCCGTATTACTTCGGGATAAAAAATTAATACTACGCCATGAAAAATCCACTTCTCACTATTGCAATCACAGCACTCGGGTTTGCCGCATCGGTCGGCGCCATCCATGCGGAGGCTTTAAAAATCGCCTATAGCGACTGGCCTGGATGGACGGCCTGGCAGGTCGGTATCGACAAGGGCTGGTTCAAGGACGCCGGAGTGGATGTGCAGTTCGAGTGGTTTGAATATGTCCCCTCCATGGAGGCTTTCGCGGCGGGAAAAGTTGATGCGGTTTGCATGACGAACGGAGACGCTTTGGTCACAGGCGCGACGGGGTCACCCAGTAAAACAATTTTGATCAACGATTTCAGTAATGGGAACGATATGATCGTTGCCAAACCGGGAATCGATTCTGTCAAAGACCTTAAAGGAAAAAAAATTGGCGTCGAACTGGGTTTCGTCGATCACCTATTACTTCTCAAGGCGCTTGAGGCGAATGGCATGAAGGAAGCCGATGTGACGTTGGTCAATATCCCGACACACGAGACGCCCAAGGCGTTCGCTTCGGGGGATGTGGATGCGATTGGCGCATGGCAGCCGAATTCCGGACAGGCTTTGAAAGCCGTGCCCGGCTCCAAGGCCATCTACACCAGTGCGGATGTTCCCGGATTGATATACGATGTGCTGGCCGTCAACCCTGCGAGCCTTTCCACCCACCCCGAAGAGTGGAAAAAAATTGCAAAAGTCTGGTATCAAATCGTTGAGTATCTTAACAATCCAAAGACCCACGCGGATGCTGTGAAAAGCATGGCCGCGCGCGTGAATCTCGCCCCGGAAGAATACGAAGCCTTCATCGGAGGAACCAAAATCCTGACCCTTGCCGAGGCCAAACAAGCCTTCGCTAAAGGTAGTGGTCTGAGCTCGATCTACGGATCCGGCGCGGTCGTCGACCAATTCAATGTGGAGAACAAGGTTTACGAAAAATCCCAAGCTGTGGCCGATTACATAGATCCCTCGATCACCGAAGGCTTGTAAACGATAAGCCAACTCTCGCGGTGCCGCACAGTTGGCGGCACCGAACATCGTCACATGCCAACTCCATTCAAGCAGCCGATGGAAAGAGTCTCATTCGCTGCGGATCGAAAAATGCAAATGTCTTCTGCCGGAGTATCAGTGCATCTCAAAAACCTTCTCTCTCCGTTTGCTCCGCTTCGGCCGAAGACTTGTGGCATTCTGCTGTGGTGTTCATTCCTCATACCGATTTTTCTCTGGTCTGCGGTGAGTTATCTTCCCTTCGTTTGGCATCCGTTGGTAAAAATAACCAACGCCAGCAAAGTGGCTTACTTCAAGCCGGATATGCTGGTGGAGAAGAAGATATTTGTTTCTGAAAATGAAAAACTGCGAAACTCAGGAATCCCGCCCGCTGAGGGAATTCCCGCTAATCCCGTGTTTCTCCCCGCGCCGCACGAAGTGGTTCAGTCGCTGTATCGAAGCTTCACCACGCCTCCTCGCCGCAATGGCGAACCCTGGCTGCATGAAAGTCTTTGGCACAGCATCAGGATTATTTTTTGGGGGTTTTTCTGGAGTTCACTTTTTGGAGTTCCGCTTGGGATTCTGTGTGGGACATTTCCCTTCTTCGCGCGGTTGAGCGAACCGATCGTTGATTTCATCCGTTATATGCCCGCTCCGGTTTTCGGAGCCCTTGCTGTCGCCATTGTGGGAATCTACGACAGTCCGAAAATTGCCATCATTTTCATCGGAACATTTTTTCAACAAGTGCTTGTCGTCGCGAACACGACTCGAAAACTCGACCCTTCACTCGTCGAGGCGGCTCAGACGCTCGGCGCGGGGCGTTTGCAAATCCTGTTTAATGTCGTCCTGCCAGGCATCTCCGTCGACCTCTACAATGACATGCGAATTCTTCTCGGATGGGCCTGGACCTACTTGATTGTCGCCGAATACGTCGGAGCCAGTTCGGGCATCACCTACTTCATCAACCAACAGGCAAAATACCGTATCTACGACAATGTCTTTGCCGCTATTTTGATTATAGGGTTTATCGGATTTGCCACCGATCGCATTCTCGAGGCCTTGGGCCGTAATCTTTTTCCGTGGCATAAAAAATCCGCCGGGGATGTCGGGCAAAAGCTCACTGTCTCTGCCCCCGAGAAGGCTCTCGCATGAGTTTCGAGCCATTGATTCCATGCCCGGCGGTCGCCGAGCGTTTTGCCCGCCTCAAAGAGCGCCCGGTCATTCTGGATGTGCGCGCACTAAGCAAGAGCTTTTACTCCGGGGGCCTTATTCACCATGCGCTGGATCGCATTTCCTTTTGCGTCCACCGACGCGAATTCACCTGCGTGCTCGGCCCCTCCGGTTGCGGTAAATCCACCCTAATCCGAACAATCGCGGGACTCGAATCCCCCACATCGGGTGAGATTTTGTTGGACGGACATGCTGTGCAAGGACCTGGTCC
>CAXNGJ010000130.1:0-4666 GCA_964201895.1 Terrimicrobiaceae bacterium | reverse complement strand
TGGAGCATTCTCTCCCCGCCGGGCAACTGCATGATTTCAGCAGATGAAGGGGTCATGGTTGAACGCAAAAATCCTGAATCGGCTCTCACTGATATTTCTCACACTCCGCGAACGATGCTGCCTCGGCATCTTTCGGTGAAACAATCGGGTCGATCCCGATGGCCAGCGGCCAATCGATGCCGATGGCGGGGTCATTCCAACACAGGGCGCGCTCGGTCGCCGGTGCGTAGACATTTGTGCACTTGTAGTGGAAGTCCGCCATCTCGCTCACGACCAAAAATCCATGTGCGCAACCAGCCGGCACCCACAGGCGCTCGTGGGCATCACTCGTCAGCATGTAGCCGTCCCATTTTCCAAAGGTGGGCGAGCTTTCCCGCAAATCCACGAGCACATCGAAGACCGTTCCCGAAGTGACCCACACGAGTTTGCCCTGCGCTGCATCGCCGCTCTGGTAGTGCAGCCCGCGCAGCACATTCTTCGCCGATCGGCTGTGATTGTCCTGCACGAAATCCGCATCAATTCCCAGCTTGGTGAAGGTTTCCTTGTTCCAAGACTCCAGAAAAAAACCGCGCGCGTCACCAAACACACGCGGACGCAAGAGGTAGGCGCCATCAATTTTTGTCGGATACTTTGTCATGGAATTTTAGGATCGGTCTCTGCTCCCGGCCGTTTGAGGCGGTTTTGAGCGAAGCGTTCTTGAATTTTCTGCATTTCCTCAATCCAAATAATTTTTTCTCGAAAGGAGGTCTCCAGCCCAAGAAGCAGGGAATTCAATTCCGCACCTTCGAAGGTGCACGATTTCCAGCTAGGGTGATTTGCCAACTCTGGATTCATTTTTTGTAAGGGGCAATTTTTTCAAGCGCCTCCAAATCCGCCAAGTCTTTCAGGCGATTCGCTGCGCGCTTCATTTCCAAGAGAGTCTCCAGAGGAATGATACGCGCATCGATTCCAGGCGCAAGCGCCTCCAAAACCGCCTGCTCGTATTCGGTATCAAAGTCGAAAGGTTCGTAAACAAAGATATCGACCGGGGTGGTTCGGTGATTCTCGCTGTGTAATTGGAACACGCGCATCCTTTTCTCCCTGAGCCATTCCTCCCGTTGTAAGGGATCGGCAAATTGCTCGGCAGACACGGGGATTCGGGGGTGATAGCCAAGCGATCCGAGTGACTCCAATGCAGTCAGAAGATTCTGCGGCAAAAGCTGCACCACCAAATCCAAATTGACAGTTGTGCGCTGATACCCATGCGCCATCACCGCCAAGCCGCCGACGATCAAATACCGAACACCCGCCGCGTTCAGTGTGCCTACTACCGCCTCGATGCTCCTCAATTCCATTTCAGTTTTTGCATTCGCGCATTGAGCGCGGACAAGCTACCGCCTTTGGTCATCGGCGAAAAAAATTCCACCGGTCCATATTCCAAGCAAAATGTCTTCCCGTTTGTCACAGGTTTGCCGCGCAGGGCGGCGCGAGTTATTTAACTAAAAATTTCAACAGCCAAGGCAGCATGCTCTCGCCACGCTCCAGCCAGTGCTTCAGGCGCTCCAGGCGCTCTTCAGCGGTCGCTCGGTCACCGGAATCCATCCCGCTCGCGAGGGATTCCATCGTGCCGATCCTCTCCAGAGCCCGATCCAGTCTGGGTTTGAGCTCCTCCTGAATGAATGCCGTTGCAAATTTGCTCAACTCCAAGTCCGCCACATAGTGATCCCGCCGGTCGCCCGGCATGTAAACAGACTTCACCGCACCGACAGAGCGCAGCACCTTCAACCCCTGGCTCGCCGCTCCCAGACTGATTCCCAGCCGCGTCATGATGTCATCCATCGCCAAAGCGCGTGATGATACGAAAAGCAGACCATAAATCTCTCCCACCGACTTCTGCAGGCCGATCAGCTTAAAAAAGCCGATGAAAAGTTCGATCGATTCGACCTCCAGAGCCGAAAGCGATTCGGCCTCGATCTCGAGCGTGGCAGGAGCGGCTTGCATTGTTGCGCAGCAGAAAATCAGAAGGCTTCAAGCTCTTCAATAAAAAATGAAATGACTAATTTGCGTCCGGATTGCCCGTTCGACGAACTCCTCGCCGACTAGCGCTTGAGTGCTTGAGAGATCGGGTGGCGGCATGTTGCTACAAGCTGAGCGGACGGCGACCAGCTGCTTTCCATCGCGGGTTTCGATCCGGCTGGGACATCCTGAAAGCAGGACCTCGGCTTGAATTATCTGCTACGTGGTTACAGTGAGAAATTCTTTGTATTGGATTTTAAAAATTGCACTCGATTCAGCGGCTTGTCTCGCGGAGTCTTCAGGCCCTTGTCTCGCATGGATAAACTTCAAAAAGCGCTCAAAGCCACATTCGGCTACGATGGATTTCGTCCGCTCCAGCGCGAGATTATGGAGGCGAACCTCGCCGGGCGGGACTCGTTTGCGCTCTTGCCCACAGGCGGCGGAAAATCGCTTTGCTTTCAGCTCCCAGCTTTGTTGCGAGAGGGATTGACGCTCGTTGTTTCTCCTCTGATTGCTCTGATGAAGGACCAGGTGAACCAACTGGAGGCTGCGGGTGTGGAGGCGACATTTTTGAATTCCTCGCTCGGCGTGAAGGAAACGAAAGCGCGTCTGGCGGGGCTGCACCAAGGCCGCTACAAGCTCCTCTACGCCGCGCCAGAGCGCCTCATGCTCGACCATTGGCAGGAGAACCTCCGTGCCTGGAATGTCGCCGCGATCGCGATTGACGAGGCCCACTGCATATCCGAGTGGGGCCATGATTTCCGCCCCGAGTATCGTCAGATCGCCCGGCTTCGTGACTGGCTTCCCGACATTCCGCTCATGGCACTCACGGCAACGGCCACCGAGCGCGTGCGGGAGGACATCGTCAAGCACCTGCGCCTTCGCGAGCCGGAGGTTTTTGTGGCGAGCTTCAACCGTCCGAATCTCTCCTATCGCGTCATTCCCAAGGAGCAGCCGACGAAGCAGATTCTGGACTTCATCAAATCGCGGCCGATGGATAGCGGCATCGTGTATTGCGCCACACGCGCCTCGGCGGATCGTGTGGCAGAGAGCCTCTCGGAACGCGGATTCCCCGCAGTGCCCTATCACGCGGGCCTCACAAACAACGAGCGGGCGCAAAACCAGGAACTCTTCATCCGCGACGAGACGCGCATCGTCTGCGCCACCATCGCCTTCGGCATGGGCATCAACAAACCCAATGTGCGCTGGGTCATTCACCACGACCTGCCGAAAAATATCGAGGGCTACTATCAGGAAACCGGTCGCGCCGGCCGCGATGGACTACCCGGCGATTGCCTCCTGCTCTTCAGCGCGGGCGATGCCGCCAAGCAGACGCACTTCATCGATGAAATGAGCGACGCACACGAGCAGCGGATCGCCCGTGAGCAGTTGCGGCTCATGCTGGGATATGCGGACTGCCCGACCTGCCGCCGCCGGGAACTTCTGAACTACTTCGCGGAGACCTACACGGAGCCAAGTTGCGGCTCGTGCGACAACTGCCTCCAACCCCGCGAGAATTACAATGCCACCACCCAAGCGCAGAAACTGCTCTCCTGCGTTTACCGAGTCCGGCAGGGCGGGCGCTTCGGCGTTGGCATGAACCACCTCATCGAAATTCTCACCGGCTCCGCGAATGAAAAAATCCAACGCTGGGGGCATGACAAGCTCACCACCTACGGCATCGGCAAAGATCTCACTCGCCCGCAGTGGAGCGCGATCGGACGCGATCTCCTGCGCCTCGGCTACCTTGCGCAGGATACTGGACAATTTCCCACCATTGCCCTCACCGACCTCGGACTCGAGGCCTTGAAATCCCGCCGCGTCATCATGCTCTCAAAGCCGGTGGAACTGAAAAAAATCAGCGTTCCGCGCACCGGCGAGATCGAGTGCGACGAGACGCTCTTCGACCGCCTGCGCAAACTCCGCAAGCGCCTCGCCGACGAACGCGGCGTGCCGGCCTATGTCATTTTCGGCGACAACACGCTCCGCCAGATGGCCCGCGAATACCCGACCCACATCGACGCCCTGCGCATGATCGGCGGCATGGGCGAAAAGAAACTCGCCGAGTTCGGCAACATCTTCACAAACGAAGTCGCCACCTACCTGCGGACTTATCCGAAAGTGGATTTCGGCGGACGCGGGGATTAGTGCGCACTCGTCGCTTGGTTTGCGGTGGCAATGGGCAGAGCCATTTCGAAACCTGCTCAGAGGCCCAAATTTTCAACCGAGAGATCAAGAACGCGGTATTTCGCCGTTCCAGCCTTCGCGGCACGCACCGCCTTGATCGCAGGGGGGTCCTCGAGAACATCCAGCGTTTCCAACAGCGCCTCAAAATCCTCGACCGGCAGGGCGACAACAACCGGACGATTGCGATTGGAGATCACAAACTTCCTGCCGGAGCGGCAGAGCTTGGTGAGATTGGCCTAAGCCTCCTTGATGTTGTATGTGCCAAGCATTGATTTGGTTTATACACGGGTATCCGACTGATCGCAAACCGGAGGATGTCGATACCACGCGGAGTTGCGGCAAAGGACCGTTGCGCAACGAGAAGTCGGTCGCGAGATGCACCCAACAAAACCAGAGGGCAGGTGCGATCCCCAAGACGGCACGTTGCATTGCCCGTGATTCTAGCTCAAGTGGGACTCCAGTGAGGCCTGTCAAACTCACGTCA
>CAXNGJ010000129.1:0-4674 GCA_964201895.1 Terrimicrobiaceae bacterium | reverse complement strand
GGATGCCTTCATTCCCACATCCACAGCCATCACCGAAAAGGTGATTCAACTCGAACCGGTCTATCCCTCGACCATCAATGAAGAACCCATTGCCCCCAGTGAGTGGAGAACTCTCAACCCAAAATCCATCTCCTATTGAAGAAATGAGTATCAATTTTAGCCCACGCCATTTCTCCATTCTGATGCTTGCAAGTGGAGTCGTAATCTTACTCGTACTCGCGCCAGCACGCGCCGAAGACACCAAGAAGGGGGAAAAGCCCAAGAACGCCTATGTAAAAATCTTCAACGCGACCTTCCGCAATGGCGTGGAGACATGGGAAACTGGGCTTGATCTGAAATTCCACGACAAACCGCTGGCGAACGATGTTCGCGTGGGCGAAGGCGGTCTCGTGCGGCAGATCACCTACAAAAAGAAAGATACCGTGGATGTCTTCCGCCACCGGGAGTTCCTCAAAAGTCCGGGTCCCGACACGCAACTGCCCGCAGCGAAAATAGCCACCAGCTTTGACGAAGGCAGTGTGACGCTTCTGGTCGTCTATGGTGAAATCACGCCCACCGGCGGAAAACTGAAAGTCGACACGATCCGGGAATTCCCGGTTCCAGAAGAATCGCAGCGCCCCGGTATGGCCCGGTTGGTGCTCGCAAATTTTCGGCAAACCGAGCCAGTTTTCGTGTTGATCGGCGAAATGGAAGCCATGCAGATTTCAGCGAACGAACGGCGCGAAATATTCATCCCTCCGGGTGAAACCGAAATTTTTCTCATCCACAAGGAAACCGGAAAAATCGACTACAAACGCCAACTGGCGGTCTTCAAATTCAAGGCAAACCGGAATTACACAGGAATCATACTGCCCGCCGCAGAAATCCCATCCCGCCCCGTGCTGCGCATTTCGGATTCGAATCAAGACTGGGCAGGCATACGCTCACCACCCGAAAAGGAAATCGAGGATTAGAAAAACCGGACATATCAAGTCCCTGTGTTTGGCGCCCGGACTCTGACCACTCTCACTTCGGGATCTCTACTTCGCCCGCAGTGAGCGGGGTGATGTGGCGGAGGCCTTGGACAAGGTATTCCTCGACGACGGCTCCGTTTCCTTGCAGGAGGCGAAGAGTATCGGGAGCGGGACCGCGTTGGATGGCGACGCGTTGGATATGCGGGCTGTGGCTGACTGTGACGAGTGGGAGACCATCGGCGGTCGTGAGTTGAACGCCCGCCACCCCGAATGCGGCTTGGAGAGTGACTTCGTCATGCTTGCCGGTGAGCGGGTTTTCATCCAGTCGGAAGCGGAGTGTTGCAGGTTGAGGGACGGCACTTGCATTGGCACTGGCCTGCCCGTCCACGAAACCAAAAGCCGGGGCGTCCTGAATCGATCGTTCCCAGTCGATGGACCATCCACCTTCAGGATTCCGCGAAAGAACCCGCACTCGCTGCAAACCGGGAGACTCCTCCAGAACAGAAAAAACATCGCTCGTGCGCGAAGCGCGAACCAAGACGGGTCGAGGGTCTCCAGGCTTGGGAACAAGCGCCCTCAGAATGGCGCCCTCAAAATTCGTCTGGGCGACGACCGGCGAGGCGTCAGGATCCATCGAAGTGCCAGTGAACCACAGTGTCTTGCCCTCCCCAAACGAGAGTGAAGCCACACTCGCCGGGAGCGGAATTTTTACGAACAGCTCCCCCGAGGTGGAGAACCATACACTGCCGCCGGAGGCACCTGCGATACCGGTCTCCGCAGCAGCGAGAGTGCCAAAACGAGCCGGAGCCGGTAATTGAGAGACCGCACCATCGAGCGTGACGCTTTTCATGAGATCGCCCTCAAAAAAATAGACGCGCTCATTGTCTGCCGCGAGCGCCGTCGGGCGAGTGTCAACCGGCAGAGCGTGGTCCGATAAGTCACTGCCGTCCTCCAGCGAAAAAACTTTCCAGCTCTGGCCAGCGTGAACAACGGCCGCACTATGGGTTGCTGCAAGCAAGATGCTGGGCGTTGAGGCCGCCTCAATCTCCCTACTCCACAGGAACCCCGCCTCATTTGAATAGCGTCCACAGAAAATTTGTCCGGCAGCCGTGGTCCCGACAACCAGCAAGCTACCGCCCGGCAACATCACAAAGTCTTCGATCCGGCGCGGCATGGGGGATTCCGCTGAGGAGACCCAGTCATTAAAATGAAAAGCCTCACCCTCCACCGTGACATCGCCTATGAGATAGCCCCTCATAAAATATCGACCGGCTGGCACCTTCTGCCCTGCATCGTCGCGACCGTCCCACTGCGTGATGTAGCCATTGAGCCCGATACGAAACGCCTCCTCGCCATCCAGCGCGTGGAGGGTTCTGACCAGCTTGCCCGCTTTGTTGAAGACCCCCAGCGTGATCAATCCCTGCCCTGGCACAGCGAAGGCGATCTCCTGCGTATCGCGCGGAGACGCCTGCAGCAACGAAACAGCAAAAACCAATGCGAGCACGAAGGCGCATAACCTTGGGAGGGCCATCGTCCCGCATGATCGATTTTTCAGCCGCGAAGCGGCGTGGGCTGTACAAGCAGAAAGGCTCTCACGGAGGCGCAGAGACACAGAGGCCGTTGGCAAAATCACAGGTAGTGTTTCCAATCGAGATTCGGGAAAATGTTGTCCCGCGCCTCGCAGGCCGAGAGAAGCGCCTCGTTAGGCTCGCCGCTCTCCAGCATTTCGTGAAGTTTGTTGAAGCGCAGGATATGGTCTTTCGAACGGCGCGTTGCGTAATCGACCGCCGTTCCAGTTTTCATGAGAAACGCCCAGTCGCTCGACTGCGCGAGGAGTAGTTCGCGCGCGAGTTGTTGTAGGAGGCGGTTGATAAAAACGGAGCGAGTGTTCTGATTCGCCCGCGCCGCAGCCGTCATGCGGCGGGCGGCGGCATGGAGGTGCGGGTAGATCCATGCGTTGCACCGGTCGAGCCAGACTTCCCAGTATCCCTTGTTTCCCCAACTCGAAGGCGATGGACTCACCATTTGCTGCGTGGGATTTTCCTTCAAATAGGCCCCCGGTGTCGTGAGACGGAATGTATTTTGGTCGTAGGCCGCCTTGCGCAAAAAGAGATCGAGAAATTCCGGTCCCTCATACCACCAGTGGCCAAAAAGCTCCGCATCGAAGGGACTCAAGATGATCGGATCGATGGGCAGCATCGATTTCAAATGCTCGAACTGCCGGATACGGGCGTTCAAGAAGTCCCCCGCATGATGATCCGCCGCAGCCATCGCCCACGCGCGGTTGTAGACCTGCTTGTCCGGCGAGCCGGTAATGCGGTGATACTTGAAGCCCGTGTTGCGGCGGCAGCCCATGTCCGGCAGCACCGTGCGGAGATAGTCCTCCGGCAACTCCATGCCGATGTCGCGATAGAAATCTCTATAAGCCGGATCACCCGGATACCCTTCGCGCGCGCTCCAGACCTGCTTGCTCGACTCGCGGTCGCGTCCAAAAACAGCCGGCCCGGCGGGTGTGAAATACGGCGCGTAAATAGCAAAGCGCGGCCTTGGCTCGCCATACATGAGTCCATGGGCATCCACGACGAACCACCGCAGATTCGCCTCCTGCAACAGGCTGTCCACGCGCGGCACATACCCGCACTCGGGAAGCCAGATGCCCTCGGGAGGGCGTCCGAAGCACTCGCGATGGTAGTCGCAGCCGATGAGAATTTGCGCTCGCATCGCCTCAGGCACGATCTCCATGAGCGGCAGGAAGCCATGCGTTGCGGCACAGGTGATGATTTCAATAATGCCATCCGCCTGGAGCTGGGCAAATGCCCCCACGATGTCGCAGTTGATTTCCCGTGTGTAAAAATCCAGCGCCTCCGAGAGGCGTGCGTGATAATGCCGCGCCACATCGCGCATCGCGGCGTCATGCGCCGTGCGCTCGACCTCCATCGCCGCCAAGTCGACGCCGCGCGCCATGTATCGCTCGGAGCGTGCCTGCAGGAGCGGATCCCGCAACATCGCGCAGAGTGGGGGAGTGAGTGTGAATGTGAGCTTCACGGGCGCCTTGTCGAAAACAAGGCGGCGCAGGTTTTTCAGAAGCGGAATATAACACTCGAGAATGGCCTCAAAAAGCCAGTCCTCCTCTAAAAACTCTTCATGCTCCGGGTGCCTCACCCACGGCAAGTGGGCGTGCAGGAGAAGGGCAAGGGAACCTTGATGCATAAAGCTTCACGGCATCATATCCAGTCCAACGAGCGCGACAAGCGCGCAAAGTTTCAATCGTTCCATCCACTCCAAGCCAGCAGACCTGTAAGCGCCCGGGCGCGATGGCTCAATGCATTTTTTACCTCTGCGCCAAGCTGTGCAAAGGTCTCGCAATGCCCCTCCGGAACGAAGAGCGGATCGTAGCCGAATCCGCCAGAGCCTTTTTCCTGGTTGATGATCACCCCCTCGACCGAGCCACTGAAAGCCGCAAGCTTGCGACCCGCCCGCGCCAGCACGATCACACAGCGGAAACGAGCCGAGCGTTCCTTGCCGCGCACGCCCTCGAGCTTCTCCAAAAGCAAAGCGCGGTTCGAGGCATCCGTCGCTCCCGCCCCCGAAAACCTGGCCGACCACACGCCCGGCGCCCCATCCAGTCCATCAACCTCCAGTCCGGAGTCATCCGCAATCACCCACCCGTCAAAATGCCCCGACACCGCCAAGGCCTTGAGCGTGGCATTCTCCTCAAAAG
>CAXNGJ010000128.1:0-4715 GCA_964201895.1 Terrimicrobiaceae bacterium | reverse complement strand
CTGCCAAAAACGGAAACCCATCTTCACCTCGAAGGCGCTCTGCCTTGGCCCCTCCTTCAGGCCACGCATCCGGGCAAATACGCAAGCACGCCCGCCTCATGGGCGCCGGATTTCCGCTTCCGCGACTTTGCCCATTTCGAATCCGAGCTTCTTGGCTACGCCGGGGATTTTTTCACTTCCCCCGAGCGCTACCACGAGTGCGCCTGTGCTGTCTTTGCCGACCGCCTTGCACGGAACATCCGCTACACGGAGGTGAGCTTTGCCTCGGGCTGCATCGACTTCATGAACCTCGACGGCCACGAGGTCTGCGACGCCATCCGCTCCGCCGTGCCAACAGGTCTTGAAGTGAGAATTTTTCTCGGCATTCACCATGATGGCTACACGCAAAAAATGGCTCCCATACTTGAAGACGCCCTCACTTGGCCAAGCCTGGATGGGATCGACCTGCACGGGGCAGAACCCGCGCCACTCGGGGATTGGGCTCAAGCCTATTGGCGCCGGGCGAGGGATGCCGGAAAGTTCACCAAAGCGCACGCTGGAGAGTTCTGCGGTCCGGATTTCATACGGCATGTCGTGGAAAAACTCGGAGCGCAGCGCATTGAGCATGGTATCCGAGCGATCGAGGATTCGGCGGTGCTCGATCTTTTGCGTGAACGCGGCATCGCACTCGATGTCTGCCCTGTCAGCAATGTGAAGCTCGGCGTCGTGCCTGCCGCAGATCAACACCCCATCCGCCGCCTCCTTGATGCCGGCATCGTTTGCACGATTAGCACCGATGATCCGATCAGCTTCGGTAGCACTCTTGAGGACGAATACCTGCTTTTGGCTGAGAAACTCTCCTTCACCAGAGATGAGCTGGCCGGATTGGCCCACAACGGTTTTCGCGTCGCCCTGGCCGCGGAGGATTGGAAGCGCCGAGCACTCGCCTCAGAGTAGCCTTTGCACGCCTGGCTTCATTGTGTTTTGTTTTGCATGCTATGAAACTCACCTATTTCGGACATTCCTGTTTCCTTATTGAGTCGGGCGGATCCCGCTTGTTGTTTGACCCATTCATCACTCCGAATCCCTTGGCTGCATCGGTCGATGTCGCAAAAATCCAAGCCGATGTGATTTTGATATCCCACGGCCATGCAGACCATGTTGCCGATGCGGTTGCGCTCGCGCGCCAGACCGGGGCCAAGGTTGTGGCAAACTGGGAAATTGCCGACTGGTTAGGCCGTCAAGGCATCTCGAACACACAACCCATGAACCACGGCGGCACTGTCGTCCTGCCATGTGGAAAAGCCAAAATGGTCAATGCCATCCACTCCAGTTCGCTCCCAGATGGCACGTATGGCGGAAATCCCGCAGGCTTCGTGGTGGAGACGTCGGAGGGTTCCTTCTACTATGCCGGTGACACGGCGCTCACTCTCGACATGAATCTCATCGCGGAGGAATTTGCCCTCCGCTTCGCCGTACTCCCCATAGGAGATACCTTCACCATGGGGACTGCCGACGCCATCAAAGCCGCCGAACTCTGCGGTGCGAAAAAAGTAGTTGGTGTCCACTACAACACCTTTCCGCCTATTCAAATCGATACCACCGCAGCGCAGGCCTCCTTCGCCAATGAGGGTCTTGAACTGCTTCTCCCTGCTATCGGTTCGACCATCGAGATCTGACTTCGAAGTCGGCACGGAACCTGTTGGTGTCAGTCGTCGGATATGGCATCCGGAGCGGGTAGGAGGTCACTTTCCTTAGCGAAGAGTGCGGTGGCGGCCTCGTCCGGTGCGGATTCGACATTGCGGAGTTGGCGTTGCATGGCGCGCGTGCGGGTGCCGACCTGATCGATTTCGTTTGTTGCGGACTGGAGTTTGCTTTTCACCTTTTCCAAGACGCCTCCGAACTTTGAGAATTCGGTTTTCACGGCGCTGAGTGTTTGCCAGACCTCGCTGGAGCGTTGTTCGATGGCCAGAGTCCGGAAGCCCATTTGTAGGCTGTTCAGGAGCGCGACGAGAGTTGTCGGGCCGGCGATGACGACCCGGTGCTCGAGTTGGATGCTTTCGGCGAGTTCGCGGCGGCGGAGCACTTCCGCGTAGAGGCCCTCGGTCGGAAGGAACATGATCGCGAAATCCGTTGTCGCGGGTGGATTGAGGTATTTTTCGCGGATGTCTTTGGCGTTTGATTTGATCCGGATTTCCAGCTGTCGGGCTGCGTTCTCGGCTTCGGTCGCGTCGCCATTTTCCATTGCGGCAACCAGACGTTCGTAGTCTTCCTTCGGAAACTTGGCGTCGATGGGAAGCCAGACGCTCGATCCGTCGTCTGAGCGCCCGGGGAGTTTGACGGCGAATTCCACGCGCTCTGGTCCGCCTTTTGTGGCTACGTTGGTGTCGTATTGTTGTGGGCTGAGGAATTGCTCAAGAATCGTGGCGAGTTGGAATTCTCCCCAGGCTCCACGACGCGTGACGTTGGTCATGACACGCTTCAGATCTCCGACTCCCTCGGCGAGGCTCTACATGTTGAGCATCGCGTTTTGAACCTTGTCGAGGTTGTCGCTCACGAGCTTGAAGGACTCGCCGAGACGCCGCTCCAGTGTGGTCTGGAGTTTTTCCTCCACCGTGGCCCGCATGGCTTCGAGTTTCGCGTTATTGTCTTGTTGCAGGCTGGTCAGCTTGGCCTCCACCGAGGTGCGGAGCGTTTCGAGTTTTTCGTTGTTCGTTTGTGTGAGCCGGTCGAGTTGGTTCCGGAATCCCTCGAGTTGTTGGTTTTGGAGTTCGAAGGATTTTGTCACCGATCTCTCCAATGACTCCCTGAGCGTGTTGGTGGCGAGTGAGAGTGTGGTGAGAGCTTCCCGCACGGGGTCTGAGTTTTGGCGTAGTGCGAAGTCGAGCGTTTGGGTCAACTCCTGACGCGATGTGGTCTGTTGCTGCGCGAATTGCTCGCGCAAAATTTCGGTCAATCGGGCTGTGTCCTTGTTTCGGAGGTGCAACAGAAATAAAGATGCCAGCAAGGTGAGAAGCGATGCTCCCAGGGCTGCGAGAGGGATGATTTCCATAATCGCAATCCATACAGCAAACCTCCGGCGGTATCAGTAAAACTTCCTGAAGGAATTTTTGGACAGGAATAATCTTGATCAATCCGCGCCTGTGCCAAACCTGTCGGCATGGTTCGATTACTCGCTCTGTTTTTAATGGTCGGCGTGCTCACGGCGAAGGCCGAGGTGGAACGCGAATACATCCTCGTGAGTGGAGGCCCGTCTCTCCACGAGTGGGAGAAATTCAAGGCCGAGCCGCATGATCGCTGGTGGGGAAATTTTATCCGCGCTGCGCGTGTGCGTATTCAAGAAATCCAGTCGAAGTTGGGCCAGGGAGCGAAAATCACTTGGCTCGTGCACAAGCCCAGCTACCTGCGCAGGGCTTCAAGACAGGACAAGCAGGATCTCATCGCAAACATCGTTTCGGTTCGGGATAAATACGGAGTCAAACTCGTGTGGTTCGATGAGGGGGATGAGTTGATCGAGTATTTAAATGCGGGTCAGCCTAGGGATCTCGTGAAAATCGCGAATTTTGAATATTACGGACATTCCAACCGGGCCTGCTGGATGTTTGATTACAGCAATGAGATCGATAGTGGTTCCAAGAGTTGGTTGCATGAAAACGATCTCGGCCGCATCCAACGCGATACCTTCACCCGCGACGTTTTCATTAAGAGCTGGAGCTGCCACACCGGCGAGAGCATGAGCAAGAAATGGAAGCGCGCAACCGGCAAGCGAATGATCGGGGCGATTGGCAAGACGGATTACTCCTACGGTCATCTCCGCAACTGGACGCCCACCCTGAGCAAGGGCGCGCGCTGGGGAGGGTAGGAGAAGCTCAGGATTGGCCTTTGCCCCCTGCCAAAAGCTTCGCGGCGTTTTTGGCATCCTCTGCGGTATCGACTCCCGGACCGGTGGCCTTGGTTTTGATGACGCGGATTTTCGCCCCGTGCTCCAAGGCCCGGAGCTGTTCCAATTTTTCGGATTTCTCAAGAGGCGTCTGCTTCCATTTCACGAAATCCAAAAGAAATTTCCGACGATATCCATAAATGCCCAGATGCCGCAAACGGGCAGGACCGGCGTCGCCATCGCGGTCACAGGGAATCGCGCTGCGTGAAAAATAAAGGGCGTCGCCGCTGAGTCCGGTGACGACTTTCACGCAATTCGGGTTCTCGAGTTCGCCCGGCGCCAGCGGACAGGCGGCCGTTGACATCGCGAGCGATTTTTCTTTTTGGAGCACTTCGATAAGGCGTCGGATCAAAGCTGGTTCGATGAAGGGCTCGTCCCCCTGCACATTCAGAATCACATCAAAGCCAGCCAATTTTTTTGCCACCTCGGCGATGCGGTCGGTTCCGGTTGGGTGCTTTGCGGAAGTGAGCGCCACATCCGCGCCGAACGCGAAGGCCGCCTCTGCGATACGCATGTCATCCGTCGCAATGATCACTTCATCCGCCTCGCGGACTTTTCTGCAGCGCTCCCACACATGCTGAACAAGCGGCTTGCCGACAAGTTCGAAAAGGGGCTTCCCAGGGAGGCGGCTCGAGGCCCAGCGGGCTGGAATAATGATCGCGGTCTTGGACATGGCTAACGGCCTATCGGATTCGTGTTCTCGGATCGAGTAAAAGGCCGTTTGTGAAAAAAAACTATTCCAGAGGCTTGACTATGTGGATTGCTGTGTTATGTAGACCGACTCGCGCGATATCAG
>CAXNGJ010000127.1:0-4740 GCA_964201895.1 Terrimicrobiaceae bacterium | reverse complement strand
TGGGCTTGCTCGAACCAAATGGCATCACGCGTGTGCCTGTGAGCGACCTCATCATTTACGAAATGCACCTGCGTGGATTCACGCGCCATGAGACTTCAAAGGTCAAAAATCCGGGCACATTCGCCGGCTTGGCTGAAAAAGTGAAGGATCTCGCCAAGCTCGGCGTGAACTGCGTCGAGCTTATGCCGGTCTTTGAATTCGACGAAACGGAAAATCTCCGCACGAATCCAACGAACGGCGAAACGCTCTGCAATTACTGGGGCTACAGCACGGTGGGGTTCTTTGCCCCGAAGGCCAGCTACGCGGCGACTGGCTCCCAGAGCATGCAGGTCGCCGAGATGAAGGAAATGGTGCGCGCACTCCATGGCCAAGGCATCGAGGTGATGCTCGATGTGGTCTTCAACCACACGGCGGAAGGCGGTGCGGACGGACCGGTTTTTTCCTTCCGGGGCATCGACAACAAGACCTGGTATATCCTCGATGAGAAAGGAAATTTCGCGAACTACTCAGGTTGCGGAAACACTCTGAACTGCAACTACCCGGCGGTGCGTGAATTTGTCATCAACTGCCTGCGCTACTGGGCCTCCGAGTACCATATCGACGGCTTCCGCTTCGATCTAGCCTCAATCCTCGGCCGCGACAGCCAAGGCAACCCGCTGGCGAATCCCCCGCTGCTGGAATTCCTCGCCCACGACCCCGTGCTGGCCGACTGCAAGCTTGTCGCCGAGGCGTGGGATGCCGGTGGACTCTACCAGGTGGGAAATTTTCCAAGCTACGGGCGTTGGATGGAATGGAACGGCAAATACCGCGATTGCGCGCGGCGTTTTCTGAAAGGCGATCCCGGCCAAGCTGGCGAAATGGTGCAACGCATTATGGGATCTCCGGACCTCTACGCGGCAGCTGGACGCAAGCCCACGGCGAGCGTCAATTTCATCACCTGCCACGACGGCTTCACGCTGCGTGACCTTTTTTCCTACAACGGCAAACACAATCTCGAAAATGGTGAAAACAACCAGGACGGCTCGAATGACAACGTGAGCTGGAATTGCGGCTCCGAGGGCGAGACCGACGATCCAGTCGTCAACGACCTGCGACTTCGCCAGTGCAAAAACGCCATGGCCCTGCTCATGGTAAGCCAAGGCGTTCCCATGATCTACATGGGAGACGAAAGCGGCCGCACACAGCGTGGAAACAACAACGCCTACTGCCATGATGCCGATTGGAACTGGTTGAATTGGCAGCCCGATGCATTCGGCAAGGAAATGCTCCGCTTCACGAAATCCATCATCGCCTTCCGGAAAGCGAACCCCTCGCTCAGGCAGCCGAATTTTTTGAGCGAACTCGACCAGATCGGCAGCGGCTACCCGGACATCAGTTGGCACGGCGTTCTGCCGTGGCATCCCGATTGGTCGGCAACCAGCAGAACCATTGCGTTCATGCTCTGCGGCCGCCACGGACAAGCCATCGGAGGCAGCCATCAGTTCATTTATGTGGTCTGCAACATGTATTACCAGCCGATCACCTTCGGACTTCCAGTCCTGCCGAAGACCCTGCAATGGCATCGCTTCGCGGATACCAGCCTTCCCGCACCGGGCGACATCTGCGATCTTGGCGGCGAAGTACTCCTGCCCTCGCAGAAAAGCTACGAAGCCAAGGAATGGTCGATTTCCATCCTGCTCGGCAAGTAAGCCGATGAACGGGAGCCTTGTTGCCTCGGTCCACCTCCTGACCACCTTTGCGATGGCGGGCCTGATCTGGTTTGTCCAAATCGTCCACTATCCCATGATGGCCAGCTTTGACCGTCAAAAATTCGCATTGCATGAGAAAGAACACTGTGACCGCACGGGTTGGGTGGTCGTGCCCCTCATGCTGGGAGAGATTTTCACGTTCGCGCTCCTGCTTTTGGAAGGCATGCGCTCAAATACATTCCTCCTCAGCGGCGTGCTCCTCGGAGTGATTTGGGCCTCCACCTTTCTTCTTCAAGTCCCCCTCCATCGCGCACTCATCCAAGGGTGGAATGCCAAGGCGCATCGGCAGCTGGTCGCGAGCAACTGGATCCGCACAACGGCGTGGACCGGAAGAGCCATTCTCCTGAGCTGGCTTTGGACAGCCTGATCAAAGCCCGCCCACAACCCGGCTTGAAAAATCGATTTGTCCGGGTAGCTTCCAGACATGGACTTGCCCGTTCTCGAGAAAGAAGCCTTGATGTTGCCAGATACGGAGCGGGCGCTTTTGGCAAATCTTCTCTTGGTGAGCTTGGAAACCGGATCTGATGCTTTACGGCAAAAGTGGATTGAAGAGTCTGAATCTCGTCTGCGGGCTTGGCAGAGCGGTCTGATTTCCGCTCTGGACGGTCCCGAAACGATGGCATCGCTCCGCTCCAGATTTGCCAAGTGACCTACCGCTTCCTCTCTCCAGCCGCCGAGGAAATTGAAGAAGCTGCCCAATTTTACGAGTCCAGAGTTCAGGGTTTGGGTGCCGACTTTCTTGAGGAACTGGACTCCGCGATTCAACGGATTTTGCAGTTTCCAAAAGCTTGGGGTCTTGTTTCAGAACCATTTCGGCACTGCCCGTTGCGCCGCTTCCCCTATACGATCATCTACACCATCCCAACGAGTCAGGAGATTCTCATCGTTTCAGTGTTTCACCAGAAACGAGAACCGATGACATGGAATCGCAATCTTTAGTTTTATGCGCTTTTAGCGAAGTCGGGATGCCGCAGGGAGGAGGGATTTGCCTCGCTGGGCACCGACCCGCCAATCGGTCTTGCAAACCAATCACTCTCTTATAGTCTCCGCATCTCCATTATGACATTTGCCACTCTCATTCTTCTTGCCCAAGCAGCCCCTGGCCAACCGCAACCGAACATTTTCGTTTCGATGGCGCCGTTGATTTTCATCTTCATCATCTTCTACTTCCTGCTCATCCGCCCACAGCAGAAGAAAGCCAAAGACCACGCGAAACTCGTGGAATCCATCAAAACCGGCGATCAAGTCGTAACCAACGCCGGCATCCACGGCGTGGTCGCCAATGTGAAGGAAAAAACCCTCATCATCAAAATCGCAGACAATGTGAAGGTGGAATTCGACCGCGCCGCAGTCGCAGCCGTCGAGAAATCCGCCGACAAGGAATCTGCTGGTTCCTAATTTTTTTAAATCCGGGCCCTCCGGCCCCCTTCCACGCTTCATACGATGTCACCCGTCCTGACCTTTTGCTTCGGCCTCCTCCTTCTTGTGCTCTTCGGCTGGTATTTTGCCAGCGACCTGCCGTCCCGCAAACGGTGGCTGGGACTCGTTCTCAGCGTCCTGCTCGCCGCCTTCTGCATCGAGCATATTACGCCTCCGGATAAAAAAATCCGCCTCGGCCTGGACCTGCAAGGCGGCACATCATTCCTGATCCGCCTCATTCCCCAGACGGAGCGAGGCATCACTCCCGACCTGCTCGATCAGGCAGTCGAGGTCATCCGCAAGCGCGTTGACCAATACGGCGTCAGCGAACCGGTCATCACTCCCCAAGGCAAGGATCGCATCCTGGTCCAGATTGCCGGCCTCGATACGCAGCAACTCGATGAGGCGAAATCCCAGCTCCAGCGTGTGGCGAAACTCGAATTCGCCATCGTGGACGAAGGCGGACCCGCCCGCGTCGAACGCATCCAGAAAGGCGAGGAGGTCATGGACCCCTCGTTCGTGCTGAAAACCTACCGGCCCAGCAAGGAAAAGACCGAGAGCACCCAAATCCTCGTCAAGCGTCGTGCGGCATTGACGGGTGAATATGTGACCCGCGCCTTCGCCTACTTCGACCAACAAGGCTATGGTGTTTCGCTCGAACTCAACGCGGAGGGAGCCAAGATTTTCGACGAAGTCGCACGCCAAAACAAAGGCCGTCAGATGGCAATTGTTCTCGACGGCGAAGTCATCTCGGCGCCTGTCCTTCAGAGCGACCACTTCGGCGGTCGCGCCCAGATCACTGGAAATTTCGATGACAAGGAAGCCCGAGACCTCGCTAGCGCCTTGGAGAACCCTCTCCGTGTCCCGGTTCAGATCGAGGAAACCCGCAGCGTCTCGCCCACACTGGGAGCCGACTCGATCCGCAGCGGCGTGACGGCTGGCGTTTGCGGCCTTGTTCTCGTGATGTTTGCCACCCTCATTTACTACCGCTTCGCAGGCCTCATCGCAGTTTTTGGACTCCTCCTGAATATCCTCCTGCTCCTCGGAGCCATGGCAATGTTCAACTTCACACTCACGCTGCCGGGCATCGCAGGCATTATTCTGACGATTGGCATGGCGGTGGATGCCAATGTTCTGATCTACGAGCGCCTCCGCGAGGAAATGGCCGCCGGCAAATCGCTCTCGGCTGCCCTGACCGGAGCCTACGACAAGGCCTTCAGCGCTATTTTTGACGCCAATGCGACCACGCTTATCACAGCGATCATCCTCTTCTGGCAAGCCACTGGTTCAGTAAAGGGATTCGCCGTCACGCTCACCCTCGGCATCATCGCCTCGATGTTCTCCGCCCTGCTCTTCACCCGCACCGGCTTCCGCTGGATGGTGGACAAATTTGGTTTGGCAAAAATCACCATGCTTGACCTCGTGCCGAAGCGGAAATTCGACTTCCTCGGCCAGCGCTGGATCGCGCTCACCATTTCGCTCATCTTCATCGTTGGGTCGGTGGCCGTCTTTGCCTTCCGCGGAGAGAAAAATTTCGGCATCGATTTCCGTGGCGGCGATCTTCTGATCGTCG